>JAJRWW010000481.1 GCA_024276595.1 Myxococcota bacterium | reverse complement strand
GCCAGGCCGGCGAGCAAACCCAGCACAGAGTAGGTGGTGGCGATGCCGAGCACATAGGCGCTGCCCGTGAGAACCGCCCTGAGCCGCCGCCTGCCCGGGGACTCGGAGTCGTCCGGCATCCCACCGAAGACGCTCACGGTGATCGGGATGAGCGGGTAGACACAGGGGGTGAGGCACACGGCCATGCCCCCCAGGAAGGCCGCCACGAACATGCCCAGGCCACCTGCCTTGGTGGTCTGGGAGAAGTCCGTGACGCCGCCGCAGCCGACCCAGCCGGCGGCAGCGAGGGCGACCAGGAGAAGAGACAAGGTACGCAGGGAGCGCTGGAGCATGAAAGGACGTCTCATGTTGACCTTCTTCCAGAGGACGGCTCGAAGCCAGCGTCTGGTGTCGGCAATGGGGCCATATTATGTGTGGGATGGGTGTGGGATGGCAAGCCCTGGCAGAGTCGTCTCCGCTGCGCTGCTCGGACGCCGTGGCCAACAGGTGCACCAGGTGGCCCTGGACAGATCGGGTGGAAAGATCCCTCCCAGGCGATCCATCGAGAGATCCCTGCTGGAGATTGGATCTGCCTTTTGGATCTGGTGACCCCCCAAGGGCGAAGGGGCGTGGTGGCCATATTGATGTAGTATAACACGTTGTTATCTTGTATTACTTAAAGTTGTTTGTTGGATTTTGTCGCGGGGATGGATCCCTCTGCTGGATCCTCGCAGACCCTCCCCACCGTTGCCGGCCGATCTCACACACAAGATATGGTATGTAGGCCAATGTGTGCCCGACAACATGTTGTGGTTCCGTAGTAATTTCAAGAAGTTGCCTCAAGAAAACTTGACAGTGTGGGGTAGACGGTGGCTTAGTTGATCCACAGTGTGGGTTAGAGTGGAGTAAAGTGGGAAGTGGATCCCGGAAAGTAGATCATGTTCCTCGGCACGTACCATCACTCGCTGGACAGCAAGGGCAGGGTTAGCCTCCCTGCTCGCTATCGCGAGGTGCTGGCTGCCGAGGCCGAGCCCGGCCTGATCCTTACCATCAACCACGGGGACGCCAGGCAATGCGTGGCGGTCTACCCCCGGGAGCCCTTCGCCCGCCTGGCCCAAAAGCTCATGGCCGACGGACCCATGGACGCTCAGCTCGAGCGCTACGCCAGGGCGATCCTCCCCTCGTCCACCGAGGTCATGCACGACCGACAGGGGCGCATCCTGATTCCGGCGGCCCTACGGGAGCTGGTGGGCCTGGAGCGCGAGGTGACCTGGGTGGGGATGTTCAACCGCATGGAGATCTGGGATCGGGCCAGGTGGGAGAGCTCCCACGCCACCGACCTGGCGGAGGTGGGCAACCTCAACAGGCTATACACCGAGATTTACAATGGTAACGAGTAGTTACCTGCTTGCCGAGAGAAGATGTCCCAGACCAATGGCGACCCCGACACACACCCCGGTGCTCCTCTCCGAGAGCATGGATCTGCTCCAGCCGAGGGACGGAGGCATATACTGTGACGCCACAGTAGGGCTGGGAGGTCACGCCGAGGCGTTGCTCGCAAGAAGCGGGCCCAAGGGTCGCCTGGTGGGAGTGGACCGGGATCCGGCAGCCCTCGAGGTGGCGAGCCGTCGGCTGGCCAGGTTCGGTGACCGGGTGATCCTGCGCCATGGCGAGCTGCAGGACGTGGTGGAGATCCTGGAGGAGCTGGGCCTCGTGGGCGGAGATGCGCCTGGGATAGACGGGCTCCTGGCCGACCTCGGGGTCTCCTCGCTGCAGCTCGAGCGCCCGGAGCGGGGCTTCTCCTTCCGAGAGTCGGGGCCTCTGGACATGCGCATGGACTCGGAGGGCGGGCAGCCCGCCGGGACGCTGCTGGCCTCCCTCACGGAGGCGGAGCTGGCCGGGGTGCTGCGTCGCTACGGGGAGCAGCCCGCATCGCGGAGGGTGGCCAGGGCAATCAAGCGCTATCTTGACGAGGAGGCCGCGCCGGACACCGTGGGCCTGGCGCGCGCCGTGGCAGGGGCGGTGGGCACCAGGAGGCGGACCGGAGCCGTGCACCCGGCCACCCGGGCCTTCATGGCCATTCGCATCGCCGTGAACGACGAGCTGGGCCAGCTAGAGCGCTTCCTGGAGCGGTTCGTGGGCTGCCTGGCCCCAGGAGCGAGGGTGGCGGTGATCACCTTCCACTCCCTGGAGGATCGCCTGGTGAAGCGGCGCTTCGCCAGGCTGAGCCGGCCAGCGTCGGACGCTCCCGCGGACCTGCCCTTGACCGAGGCCCAGCGGGGGCGATCGCTCGCAGAGCTGCTCACTCGCAGGCCCCTGCGACCCGGGCCCCAGGAGCTGGCAACGAACCCGCGGGCCCGCAGCGCCAAGCTGCGGGGGCTCTGCTGGCTGGGGGAGGTGGCGGCATGAGCGTGAGCCAGGCTCCCAGGAGATCCCCGCGCGCTGGCGCGCTGGCCATCTTCGCCGTGACCGCCTTCTTTACCACCGCGGCGCTGGCGCACGTGTGGGTGCGGCTGCAGGTGGTGAGGCTGGGCTACGAGATCTCCCGGGAGACCGACCGGGAGAAGTGGCTGCTGCAGGTGCACCGCAAGCTGGAGGTGGAGCGTGCTCTGCTGCGCAACCCGGCGCGCCTGGAGCGCCTGGCGCGGGATCGGCTGAACCTGACCATGCCGGACCCGGAGATGATCCAGCGGCTGGTGGCCAGGCCCAAGGGCTCGGCGAGAGGCCCCGGGAGAGCCAGCCGAGGGGTGAGCCCGGTGGCCACGAAGGATCCGGTTCCATGAGCCTTGGCTCCTCCAGAGGCGGCTCGCGGGCGCGGGTGGTCCGGCCCGGGTCCCAGGGCGCAGGGCGGCGTGGAAAGGGCCACCGGAGCCGCGGCTCATCTGCTCCACCTCAGGACAGGTGGGTTCGGCTGCGCATCCGCTTCGCCCTGGGCATGTTCCTGCTGATGCTGCTCGCCATCGCCCACAGGGCGTTCGGGCTCCAGCTTACGGACGGGAAGAAGTACCAGCGCCAGGCCCGTGAGCAGACCACCAGGATCCTGAAGCTGGCGCCCAGGCGGGGCGCTGTTTTGGACCGTCACAACAGCCGGCTGGCGGTGAGCGTGGACGTGCCTTCGGTCTACGCCAACCCAAGGGAGGTGGGAGCCGCGGCGCCGCAGGTGTCTCGCAAGCTGGCCGAGGTCCTGGACGCGGATCGCTTCCTCCTGCAGGAGCGCCTCAGCTCCGGGCGCTACTATGCCTGGGTCAAAAGACGGGTCACCCCCTCCCAGGCAGACCAGGTGCGCAAGCTCGGTTTCAGAGGCATCTACCTGGTGAATGAGACGCGACGCTTCTATCCCAACCGGCGCCTCGCCGGTGTGGTTGTGGGCTTCGCCGGCCTGGATGGCCGCGGCCTCGAGGGAGTGGAGAGACACTTCGACGGCTGGCTCCGGGGATCGAGCAGCTCGGTTTCGGGTCTGCGGGACGCCCACGGCAAGCCCGTGTTCATCGGCGGGAGGCCGGACATCTCCCCCTCTGCGGGGCACTCGG
>JAJRWW010000480.1 GCA_024276595.1 Myxococcota bacterium | reverse complement strand
TTCCTGTTCCCAGGAGACCTGGAGGAGGACGGCCTCAACCAGCTTGGCCACTGGTCCTACCCTTCCCGGCTGCTGGACGTGGACGTGCTCAAGGTGCCTGGTCACGGCTCGGCGAGGAGCGCCAGCCCGGGCATCCTCAGAGTCGCCTCCCCAAAGCTGGCGGTGATCTCCATGGGCCCCTACAATCGCAAATGGGGCTACTCCGCCTTCAAGCACGGCCACCCGCGTATCTCGGCGCTCAGGCTGCTGCAGCAGTACGTCACCAGCAAGCGCCTCCCCCAAAAGGCCGTGTTTGCCTTCTTTGCTCCTCGCAAGTACAAGAAGATCTGGATCGAAAAGTCCGTCTACGCCACCGCCTGGGACGGAAACGTGGTCGTCGAGGGTGCCACCAACGGGTGGCTCCGAAAGGTGCCGTGACCGTGGAAAGAGAATGGCCCAGCTTGTGTGGACTATTGGTGACACCGGGGACGCCAGTGTCATAGCTCGTCACACACCCTACCGCAGGGATGGGAGCGGAGAGCCGAGGGCCACCCGCGCCCACTTCGCCCCCTGCCTCCCGGTAACACAGAACATTTCAGACTGCATGGGCGTCTAAGGGAGGTGCGCACGGCTGCTCCCCCCGGGGCCGTCAGCTCCTGGCACGCGCCGTGCATCACTTGTCCTGGAACGTCGCCATGGGAGGTGACCAAAATGACCCGCAGCAAAGAAAACGCTCGGCAGTCCACAGACAGCGCCCACACCACTGCTCCAAAGCTCCCCCACATGTGCGAGGACCTCTCCCAGGGAGGCCGCCCCCAGCAGACCATCTCTCGCGCTCGCTGGTTGCGCGCCACCAGGCGCATCCGGGAGCTCGCCGCAACGGTGAAGGATCTCAGCCGCGAGAACCGGAGGCTCAAGCTTCTCGCCTACCACGATCACCTCACGGGCCTGCTCAACCGCCGCGGGTTCGAGGAGCGCCTCGGGCTGGCGCTGGAGTCCCTCTCCGGCGAACGGCCATCCCTGGCGGTGATCCTCCTCGACCTGGACGACCTGAAGCAGATCAACGACACCGGCGGCCACTTTGCTGGCGACGCCGCTCTCCGCAGCGTCGCGGATGCGCTGCGGCGCGGAGTGCGCCAGTACGACCACATCGCCCGCGTGGGAGGCGATGAGTTCGCGGTCCTCCTCCCCGGCATGGACGCCACCCGCGCCAGCGCCATCGCCGACCGTGTCCGACAGGACCTGCAGCGTTCCAGCTCCCTGGCCGGACACAACCTGACCGTGAGCGCGGGGGTCTCCGAGGTGCTGCCAGCGGATCCCCCCGAGCGCAGAGCCGACCTCCTGCTCGACCGGGCCGACCGCGCCCTCTACGCCGCCAAGCGCGCCGGCCGAGACCGAACCGGCTCCCTGCCCCGATCCGCCTGCTCCTCCTGAACCGTGAGGACTCTTGGGGACCGGTCGCTCCCAGGATAGGCTCAGAGCCCTGGCCAGGGGCAGCCGTCGTCGTAGCGCAGGAACGCGACGTCGCCCGCGGCGAGGGTGATCTCCACGCTGGCGGTGGTGCCGCCGGAGGGAGTGAGGGGTACGGGCGCCACGCTCCGGGATGCGGCATCCAGGCGCTCCAGACGATCAGTGCGCAGCCCGGCCGGCGCCCCCGCAAAGTCGAAGGAGAGCCGTACGGTGGCGTCCACGTGGTTGCCCACGGTGGAGCGGCCGTCTCGGTTCAGGTTCTGCACCACCAGGTAGCGGCGATCCGCGTCGTCCCGGAAAAAGCCGAGCAGGACCTCCTGGGCCAGGTTTCCCAGGAACTGATAGCCGGCGGTGATCTCCACGGTGGAAAGAAACGGATCGATCTGCTCGGCGGGGCCATAGGTCTGTACGGCGGCGATGTCCAGCAAGCTGTGGGTGGCCACGTGGCGCACCCCCAGCGAGGTGAGGTGGGGCAAAACCTGGCCATAGTAGGCGAGCTCGGCGTTGAGCGCCGCTGCCCAGGCGAACTGCTGGGTGCGGGAGGCGTCCGGATCGCCCGCCACATCGAAAAAGACCGGAGTGAGGGGCGCGTGGCCGGAGCTGATCTGGTACACGAACCAGGAGTGGCCAGTGTAGCCGTAGACCACGCCCAGCAGGGCGTGCCAGCGGAGATCTGCCTGGGTGGGCATGTCGTCGGAGGGGTCGGATCGATAGCTGTTGAGGTAACGCCAGTATGGCAGCCCAGCAGACAGCCCCACGGCACGGAAGCCCTCCAGCCATGCGAAGCCGCTGTTGTTCAGGGAGTAGTTGTCGTGGGAGAGCACGTCCGCCAGGCCGTGGTCGACGGTGTACTGGATCATCGTGTCCAAGAGCCCGCCGTCGCCGGGCTCGCTGTGGTCCTCCACCTGCCCGAAGTTGATGATGACGAGCGCGCCCGGGTCGGCCGCGCGCACCGCGGCCACGCCCTGCTCGATGGCCTGCAGCTCGGCCAGGGTGCGGGGCTCGTCCGAGATCTGGTAGCCAATGCGCCCCGGCTCGCCGCTGTAGCCCCCGAGCACCTGATCGTTGGGCCCTGCTGGGGTGCCGTCGGGCAGCGTCCAGGTAAGGAAGCGAACGCCGGGGCGCTCCACGCGCCAGGCGTCCATCTCCCCTGGGAGGCCGTCCTGCCACAGGTGAACAGCGTTGGCGCCAAAGTCGTCCAGGTAGCCGGTGACGAAGCTGGAGGAGGGCGCCCCCATGCTTGGGATCAGTCCGCTGATGAACATGGGCTCGGTGCGCACCCAGAGCATGCCGTCGCTCAATCCAGAGGGCAACGTGATGTCGGGGCAACCGGGCTGCCCGCCGTCGTCCCCAGGCGTGGCGTCAAGGCCCTGGGCGTCAGCGGCGCCATCTCGTGGAGGGACCAAGGCGTCGCTGGCGTCCGCCTGGGCTGTGGCGTCGTGGCCTGCCGATCCTGGGTCGGAGCCGCAGGCCGGGCTCAGCAATAGGGCGAGCACGAAGCTGAAGCCAACAGCCGAGGTTACAAGAGGCTGCCCTGCGGACCCGTGTCGACTCGCGAGAGCAGCGCACCAGTTACGATGAAGCCTCATGGCACATCCTGACCCGGCAGAGCCGGGACCATGCAGGTCCCGTCTTCGCCGGGAGCTGTTAGCCGTTGGCTGTAAGCGATTAGCTCAGCCTCCGGATGAAGCTCTTGAGCATTCATTATTACCTCGGTTTATCTGGG
>JAJRWW010000479.1 GCA_024276595.1 Myxococcota bacterium | reverse complement strand
TCATTGTGCGCAGAGCCTCATGAAATGCAGAGCCTGTTGGCAGCCCCTGGGGAGCTCCCTCCGGCAGGTCGTCCAGTTGGGGATGCCCCTGGAAGGCCGTGGAGGGAGCCTGGCACATAGTAGCAAGCGCCGACCCTGGGCGCCACCGGGCATCGGGTATCGGGTATCGGGCATCGGGCATCGGGCATCGGGCATCGGGTATCGGGCATCGGGCATCGGGCATCGGGCATCGGGCATCGGGCACCGGGCATCGGGCATCGGGTATCGGGCATCGGGCATCGGGCATCGGGTATCGGACACCGGGTATCGGGCATCGGGCATCGGGTATCGGGCATCGGGCATCGGGTATCGGACACCGGGTATCGGGTATCTCCTCGGCCTGCCAGAAAAAACGTGACTCTAAACTGAGACGATAATATAGTTCTGGGGGTAGAACGAAGTTCTGTTTACCATAACACTGTTTTTTCGGTTCTTTTTGCAAGGAGTAGAGCCATGCATGGAGCTAGACAGGATCTCCCCGGACAGGATCTCCCCGGACAGGATCTCCCCGGGGTGAGTGGGATTGCCATCTACGTGCCGCGGCTCCGGGTACGCCTGCAGGACTGGTGCTCCTGGAGGGGGGAGCCCTGGCCCAAGGTCGAGGCCGTGGTTGGACGCAGCTTTCGGGTCTGCGCTCCCCACGAGAGTGTCTACACCATGGCGGCCAATGCCGTGCTGCGCCTGATCTTGCAGTACCACGTGGACCCGCAGTCCGTGGGCTTTCTGGGCTTTGGCACCGAGTCGAGCACTGACAACGCCGCTGGCACGGTGATCATCAAGGGCATGGTGGACCGCGCTCTGGAGGAGATGGGGCGGCCACGGCTGGCCAGGAGCTGCGAGGTGCCGGAGTTCAAGCAGGCCTGCCTGGGCGGGATCTACGCTCTCAAGGGTGCCTTGCGCTACCTCTCCTGCGATGGCCTCGAGCGCACGGCCATCGTGGTGAGCGCCGACGTGGCCGAGTACGCCAGGGGCAGCTCCGGAGAGCAGACCCAGGGCGCTGGAGCCGTGGCCTTCCTGCTGGAGCCCCGCCCCAGGCTCTTTGAGCTGGACGTGTGGAGGGGCGGGAGCTCCTCGGACTACCGCGGCGTGGATTTTCGCAAACCCATGGCCCGACACTTTATTGGTGACATGCCGCCCGTGCACGGCGTGTGCCCCCGGGACTTCCCGGTGTTCAACGGCCGCTACTCGACGGTGTGCTACACCGACGCCGTGGCCCACGCCATGGCGGCCCTGCTCGCCAGGCAGAGGTTGCGCCCCCGTGAGTACTTCGACCGCGTGGCCGGGATCTTCTTCCATCGGCCCTACCACCGCATGCCCCAGCAGGCCCTCGCCACCTTGCTCGTGTGGGGGCTTGCCGTGGATCCGATGGAGCGTGAGGGCCTCGAGCGGCTGTGCGCCGAGGCGGGGGTCTCCTTCGAGGCCATCGAGCAGGAGGTGGGCTTTGGGCCGAGCTTCTTTGAGTGGGCGCGAGAGCAGGGCGTGAACCGACCGCCCTGCCCACACCTCGCCGCCCTGGCCTCCCACTACCGGCGCACCGACGAGTTTCAGGACTTTGTGAGGCGGAAGATGACCCTGGGCGACCAGTGGACCCGAGACCTGGGCAACCTGTACACCGCCTCGCTGCCCGCCTGGCTGGGCGCCGCCTTCGAGGAGGCCCACGACCGGGCACAGGCCCTGGAGAGCCGTGAGTTCGTGTGCGTGGGCTACGGCAGCGGAGACGCGGCCGAGGCCCTGCCCCTGCACGTTGTGGATGGCTGGCGGGAGCCGGCGGCTCGCATCGGCTTCGCCGAGGCATTGGCCGACCCGGTGGACCTCTCCCAGGCTCAGTACGAGGCGTTGCACGACGGCCGTCCAGACCCCTGCCTGTCGGACCTTCCCCGAAGCGGCTTTGTGATAGATCGCGTCGGACGCGCCACGAGCCCTGCCTTCCAGGACATCGGCGTGGAGTACTACCGCTGGGTTCCATGAGCGGCGCACCCGACTACCCGACCGGGTGCGACCTGGCGATCATTTTCCACCGTCGACCTTGACCCACTCCGCGTGTCACGAGATACGCGTTTGCCAACGCCGGCAAGAAGCACGAGGATACGAGAAGGTCGCGGGCATCGGTACGGCGCGTGGGTCGAAGCACGGAGCAGCGGCGCAGCATTGGCCGGCTTCTCTACTATGCTGGTGGGTCCATGGAGGGGATTCAATGGGGCTTCTGCCGCGCCTCGTCGAAGTACTCCATCAGCTTGTCGATTAGCTCTACGACCGTCGTGAGCTCTGGCGTGCGCTCCTCGGCAAGGCGACCGGCCGCGGCGTTGAAGCGGTCGATGACAAAGTCGATCTCGGCCAGCCGGACCTGAAGCCTCTCCAGATCGCGATGCTCGAAGTAGCCGGCGTCGTCCTCGACTTCGAGATCGGGTGCGTAGCATGTCTTCACGTGGTCGAGCGTTTCGCAGGCGGCCACATGGGCCTCAACCCCTCCGCTCTGGGTCGTGATCCAGTTGTAGCGGAGCCCCTCCCCGAGGTCCAGGGCGGTGAGGTCCGGCGAGAAGACCTTGGGCCCTGCCTCCATGTTCTGCCCTCTGGCGGCCTCCGCACCCTTTGGAGCGGGTTGACTGCCGAGGAACCCGAGCTCTTCGAGCTGACGCTGGTTCTCGCGGAGCATGTCGAACACCTGCTTGAAACGCGCCTTGTCGTGGACCATCGCATGGTAGAAATGGTTGACGAGCAGCCCCGCCTCGTCCACGTGCAGGTGCAGCAGCTCGCATCGGGGATGCAACTTCAGGGTGACGCCCCGAAGCCCGCTCGGCTCCGCTTCTCCCTTCTCGACCAGCTCCTCATAGGTCCACGCCTGCCAGCCCATCCGTTGCGCCAGACCCTGCAGGTCCGCCACGAGCGCATCGACGAGGTCCGGGTCCCGAAGACTTCCGCGGTAGGTGATCTTGATTCCCATGGACGCAAGATTAGCACATTTTCCCGGTGCTGGACGTACCGACGTGGTCGGCCCAGCCCTGGCGCAGGACCGGGCCCGTCCCGAGGGGCGGTTGTGGGGTGGCTGGCGTCGGGGCGGCTGGACACCGGGGCGAGGGGGGGATATCCTCCTGCAGTGACGAGAACCGAGGATCCTCCGCGAGAGTCCCCTCCTGCGCGCCCATGGTGGCGGCGAGTGTCTTTGCCCGGCCGCATCCTCATCGGCATGGTGCTGGGAGTGATCCTGGGGCTGACCCTGGGGCCGCGGTCGCCTCTGCTGCCCAAGGACGCGCTCGTTTTCGAGCAGCGGAGTCGGGCAAGGGTGCTCTCCGAGCCCCGGGCCGACGCCGAGAGGTTGCCACCCACTGGCGGCAGGGAGAGGCTGTCGATGGATCTGCTCGGGAGGGTGAGGGGGCCAGACGCCAGATCCTACTACAAGGTCCGCTACACACTGAAGGCCGCCGCTCGCGCGAAGAGCTATGGCTTTGGGCGAGGTGTCCGACCTGCGCCCGCCTCGCGGACCCTGGAGGGGTACGTGGCCGTGGACGACGCCCCTGCGCCCACCAGCAGCCTTGGCCATTCCCTGCTGGGGGCGCTCAGCCCCTTCGGGCGCCTCTTCTTGCGGCTAATCAAGATGGTAATCGTGCCCCTGGTGTTCGCATCTCTGCTCATCGGCGTGGCCTCCCTTGGCTCACTGAGCAAGCTGGGGCGCATGGGTGGAATCACCATCGGCTACTTTCTCCTCACAACGGCGCTGGCCATCTCCATCGGCCTCGTCTGTGCCAACGTGGTGAAGCCAGGGCGCTTCGTGAAGCCCGGAGACAGAGAGCGCCTCGCGCAGTCCTACGCCCAGACAGCATCCGAGAAGGTGAAGCCGGACAAGGTGGCGCGCACCGGGTTTCTGAACCGGCTGGTGGACATGGTCCCGGACGTCCCCCTCTGGGCGGCATCCAGGCGTCACCCGGACATGCTGCAGGTCATCGTCTTTGCCCTTGTGCTGGGGGTGGGGTTTCTGATGCTGCCGGCCGCGCGCGCCAGGCCGGCCCTGGAGTTCTTCGAGTCGGTGAACCACGTGATGGTGCGAGTGGTGCAGCTCGTGATGGAGCTGGCGCCCTTCGGGGTGTTGGCGCTGCTGGCGGAGGTGTCGGGCACTGCCGGCACGGGGGTGCTGTCCGCCTTGCTGGTGTACAGCCTCGTGGTCCTGGGGGCGCTGCTGGTCCATGGGCTGCTTACCTACGGCCTCGCCGTGAGGGTGCTGGCGCGCTACCCCCTGCTGCGCTTCTTCAGGGGAGCTCGTCAGGCTCAGCTCATCGCCTTCTCCACGTCCTCCAGCTCCGCGACGCTGCCCGTCTCCATACGCGTGGCTCAGGAGAACCTGGGCGCCTCGGGCCGCGTCTCCAGCTTTGTGCTGCCCCTGGGGGCGACGGTGAACATGGACGGCACCGCCCTGTACCAGGGGGTGGCGGCGGTCTTCATTGCCCAGGTGTTTGGCGTCAGCCTGACAGTGCCCCAGCAGCTCGAGGTGCTCTTTACGGCCACCATCGCCTCGGTGGGTGCCGCGGGCGTCCCGGGGGCAGGGATCATCACGCTCGCCATGGTGCTGACTGCCATCGGCGTGCCCATATCCGGCATCGCGCTCATCCTGGGGGTGGATCGGCTGCTGGACATGTTCAGGACGGCGGTCAACGTCACCGGGGACCTGTCGGCCACGGTGCTGGTTGCGCGCCTCACCGGCGAGCTGGGCGAGCCCGGAGGAGCGGGCCCATCAGGCCCATCAGGCCCATCAGGATCGTCTCACGGCCCCAGAGCCACCGATGGACGGCAGCAGTGACGGCTCGCTCACGTGGGAAGGGTCTGGCTCCTGCTCAGGATCTCCAGCAGGGTCTCCTCGGGGAGCACCGGGATGGACTGCTGTCGGGCGATGAAAAGGGCCCTGGGCGCGCCGCTCCCGGTCACCAGGATGTCTGGTGAGTCGTCCACGCTCTCGACCACCTCGGCGCCCAGTGACTCCAGGAGCCTTGCCGCCTCCTTGCGGCTCATGCGCTCGAGCCTGCCGGATATGGCCACGGTCTTTCCGCGGAGCTTTGGGGGCTCGGCAGGAGCGTCGTCTCCTGGCGCCCCTTCGGGTATCCGGGCCAGCAGCTCCCCAAGGGATCTCGCGTCCAGAATGTCCAGCCCCCTCTGCCTGGCCAACAGCAGGTTCCGCCCACCCCCCTCGCCAGCGAAGACGAGGTCGGCTCCCTCGTCCACCTCGTCCAGCACCCTCGCGCCCATTCGCTCCAGCTTCCGCCTGGCCATGGCGCGGTGGATGCCAGGGAGGCGACCGGCCAGCAGGACGCGCAGACCGGCGAGATTCTCGGGCTCTGGTGTGCTGACCTGCGTGTCCTGGGCGACAGCCGGAGCCCTGGCCAGCAGGGTCAGCAGCCGGGTCTCCTCCAGGACGGGCAGGCCCGCCTCCCTGGCCAAAAAGAGGTTCCTTCCGCCTCCCTCTCCGGCCACCACGAAGGCGACATCCTCTGTGATCTCGTCTACCAGCTCTGCGCCCAGGAGCTTCAGCTTTTGGCGCGCCTCGACGCGCCCCACCTTCTCGAGAGCCCCGGCGATGAGCACCTTCTTGCCGGCGAGGTCGCCAGGAGAGAGCTCCTGCCCGAGGGATGGCTGGGGCTCCTCCTCGTCGGCCAGCCCGGTGAGCAGCTCCACCAGGGTCGCCTCGTCCACCTCCCTGATGCCGAGCTGCTTGGCTCGAAAGAGAGTGGATGCACCGCCCTCGCAGGCGAAGACGCAGGTGACGTTGCGGTCCAGGTCGCCTGTCACCGTGGCTCCCAGTCGCTCCAGCAGGCGGATGGCTCGATCTCGCCCCATCCCTGTGGGGCTCCCCGCCATGGCAACCCGCGCACCCCGGAGGTCCAGCTCACCCCCCTGGGCCTCTGGGGGCTCATCCTCCGGGAGCCTGGCCACGAGCGCCATGAGGGTCTGCTCGTCCAGGAGCGGGATCCCCTGCTCCTTGGCAGCGAAGAGGGTAGGGCCGCCACCCTCTCCGACCACCACGTGGCTCACGGTGCTGTCGAGCCTGTCTGCGACCGTCGCGCCGAGCTGCTCCAGCTTTCTTTTCGCCACGGGCCTCTCCAGGCATCTTGGCCGCCCGGCGATGACCACCACGGCGCCGTTGAGGTCGGGCAGCGGCGTCCCTGCATGGGCCGTGGCCAGGTGCCCCTGGCTCTCCCCGAGGAGCCCCTCCGCGCGCTGCTCTCCGGGTGGGCCTCCGTCGGGCTGGCCGCCCCTGAGCAAGGCCAGGAGCGCGGCCTCATCCAGGTGAGGGACCCCCATGGCCAGCGCCTGCTCCAGCCTGGGTCCTCCCTTGACACCGGCCACCACGTAGTCGGGAGGCGGTTCGAGCTTGGTGACCACCCGGGCGCCAAGCCGCTGCAGGCCCATGCGAGCCTCCATGCGCCCGATGTTGTCGAAGACCCCCGCCAGGAGGACGCTCTTTTCTGCAAGGTCGGGCGGGCTGTCGGGGCTCTTTGGCATGGGCCTCCCTCGAGTGAGGGCGAGTATCCCGCAGGGCAAAGGATCGATCAAGGCGCCCCGGGGCGCCCGGTCTTCTGGGGGATCTGCACCCGGCTCGCGAGGGGCTTTGGCTTGGTGCGATCCTGTGCGACACTTGCCAGGAAGGTGTTGGGTGACTGTGTGGCCAGACAGGCCTCGCCGCTCCCCTGGTGGGAGTGGTGCTATTGCGGAGTGCTGCCAACTTGGAAGGGGTTTCGGCGATCATGAGACAGGCGATGGTAACCTGGAGTGTTTTGGTCCTGCTTCCCGGTTTTGCGGGGGGATGTGGCGACGACAGCGGGGGCGCCAATGACAATGTTTTCAACGCAAACGACAACAGCGGGAACGTGAACGCCAACCATAACTGGGCAGAGGGGCCTCCAGCGGGCTGGCCCGACGGCGACTGCGCCATCCCGGCGGAGGCCGGCCTGGAGGACGTCTCCGACCCGAAGACGGTTGTCGGGGATGGCACCCCGGAGAGCTGCACTGGGCAGGCGGTGGTGGAGGCCGTGGCCCAGGGCGGGGTCATTGTTTTCGATTGTGGTCCGGAGCCGACTACCATTACGCTCACGGAGCCGGCCAAGGTGTTCAACGACCAGGACCCGGACGTGGTCATCGATGGCGGCGGCCTGGTGACCCTTTCGGGGGGTGGGACAACCCGCATCCTGTACATGAACACCTGTGACGAGGCGCAGGTGTGGACCACGCCCCATTGCCAGAACCAGGATCACCCCCGGCTCACGGTTCAGAACCTGACCTTTGTGGACGGGGACTCGCGCAGCGAGACCGAGCTCGACGGCGGCGGAGCGATCTGGGTGAGGGGAGGGCGCTTCAAGGTCGTAAACAGCCGCTTCTTCAACAACACCTGCGCTGACGTGGGGCCCGACGTGGGGGGGGGCCGCCATCAGGGTGTTGAGCCAGTACGAGGGCCTGCCCGTGTACGTGGTCAACTCCACCTTCGGCGGGGAGGATGGCTACGACAACGTCTGCTCCAACGGCGGCGGGATCAGCTCCATTGGTGTCTCGTGGACGATCATCAACAGCCAGTTTTCCTATAACAGGGCCATCGGGAACGGGGCCAACCCGGCGGAACCGGGCACCCCCGGTGGCGGCAGCGGAGGCGCCATCTACAACGACGGCAACACCATGACGCTCGCCCTCTACTGCACCCTCATCGAGTACAACGAGGTGAACGCCCACGGGTCGGCCATCTTCTTCATCAGCAACAATCACACCGGCACTCTGCGCATCCACGACTCGGTGATCCGCAACAACATCGGCGGATCCTGGTATGAGCTCCCGGGCATCTCCATGCACAGCGACACCACCACCGACATTGTGGGCTCCATCATCGAGTAGCTGCCAGGGGCGTTGGCTTCACTCCGGGCCAAAGTTCGGGGGGCTGCCGAGGGGGTGCTGGGGGGGGTGCTCTCAGGAGCGCTTCTTTGGCACCCTGCAGTAGGGAGTGGTGGGGCGGCACTTGCCCCTGCAGGCGCGGAACCTGTTGACAGAAGTAAAGATGACGACGGTGGGAAGAGCTGCCCGGCGGCCGGTGCGCCTGCGGTAGACGGCCACGAGGGCTCTGGCGAGGCTGCGCTGGAGACGGACGAGCCTCTTGCCCGAGAGCAGGTCCTCGCAGGTGTGCGCGTCGAGGACCTTCCGGACGGCCTTGTCGACGTGGGCGGCGTGCTTGGCGTCGCCAAGGTAGGTGACCAGGCGTTTGCTCCTGGACTGAAGCACAACCCGCTGCAGCACGTAGTTGCCGTATCGGAAGGTGTAGCCGCGTTTCGCCCAGATGCTGGTTCTGTAGGTCGTCGCCTTACGGGGGGCGGCGACGGCCACGTTGGCGCCAGCATCGCCGAGCAGGAGCCCGCCCGCGGTGAGGGTTGCCGAGACGCTCGCCCTGAGAAAGTCGCGCCGGCTCGCGTGGGCCAGCTCCGTGTCAATGACCGAGGGATATGAAGGGGGGCTCTGGGCGTCGGTGGCCGGAGATATCTTCTTCATACTGCGCCTCCTGTGCGTCCACATGGTACCCCAAGATACGTGTCGGGGGCCAAGGGGATCTATCTCCTGCCAGCATGGGCTATACTCGGACAGTCTCCAAAGGTGCCACGTTGCAAGCGAAGGTGTCCGACATAATCCCGGCTCAGGGGCTCTCGACCCGCTGGTCGGGTGGCCTCCTGGCGCTCGGGTTGAGCCTCGGGCTGGCCCGTGCCATTTGCGCCTGCGGCGGTGAGCAGAGGGCAGACGTTCCAAGGGAGGTGATCGCTCAGGCCCAAGGTACCGACTGCGTGTCCATCGCCGCCAAGGCCACTCGCTGTGACTCTGCCGTGCGCAGGATGGCCGACAAGCTGGAGGAGCTCACTCGAGCGCGCTACCTGTCGCTGGAGGTGACCCTGGGGCTGCTGGCCTTCAAGTCCGCCAGCGGCTGTCGCGCCCATGTGCGCCGGCGGGTGGCCTTTTTGAAAAAGAGCTGTAGAAAGCTCGGAGACGCCGTGGACCTGTGTCGCCGAACCCAGCGGCGCCATGTCAAGAGCCTGGCGGTGTTGCGGAGCTGCTTTGCCTCCGAGGACTGTGAGACCATCGCCGCCTGCTACGTGGGGAGGTACGCGCCCCTGTCGCGGTGACTGCCCGCTGGCTCATTGCCGCATGGGCGCTGTAAGGGGTGGATGAGCTGAGCGCTGGTGGTGCCGAGTGTGATGAGGTCCTTCGCGGATTAATATTGTTGGTGGCCGTCCCCCTCCTTGTTTGGGAAAGGACACTCGCCACAACCCGGCGCCACCAGCGCCAGCTCGTCCGAAAAGCAGCGGCCTCCAGGACCGAGGCGTTGCCTTGTTCACCCCATGGACACGCCCCCTGGCTGGCTGTTGCAAAAAAAAACGACGGGTCTCGGGTGGGAGTGGGTTATCCTGGGCAGGGAGGATTACCATCATGTGCACACGACATCATGGCGATAGGGCCCAAAGGCTGGGCGCTGCGCGCGGAGTAGCGCTGCTTGTCATTTGCTTGCCCTGGGCCGCCTGCGGCGACAGCTCGTCCGGGAGCAACAACGACCACCAGGGTGACGGGTCCGTGCAGGGCGACGCCGCCGTTTTGTTCGACGCCGGACCCACGGGCGACGCCGGGACGAGCACCCAGTACGACTGCGACAACTGGCATCCCGACTGGCTCCTGTGCGAGGACTTTGAGGCGGGGAGCGGCGACTTTGCCACCTGGTTCGCCCAGTCGGACTTCCTGGCGGCCCACGGGGAGGACGATCGCGGCCGTATCGACCTGTCCAGCGCCCAGGTTCATGGCGGCGCCTGGGCCATCCACTACCCCGCGGCTGCCGCCTCTGGCTACAGGGGCTCCGGGCTCGACTGGAGAGCCTGCGATGGGCCCCAGGAGGTAAACTGCTACCAGCGGAGCTATGAGACGCTCTACTTCCGCGCGTGGGTGCGCTTTGCCACCGACCACCAGTACGTGCACCATTTCCTGAACATCGGCGGCAGCCAGCCCGACGACTACTGGTACCACGGGACCGCCGGCTGCCTGCCAAGCGGGGAGCTCGCCATGGGCACCACGGTGGACTTCAGGGAGGGCAGCCACGAGAGCTTCTTCTACACCTATCACCCGGAGATGAGCTGCGACACCAACTGTGGCAACTACGCCGATGTGGCGGCCATTTGCGCCGAGTGCGAGGGAAAGGGGCTTCCCACGTGCGATCAGCAGCAGCAGTGCTGCTGGGGCAACAACTACGCCCCGGATCCCCCCGTGGCCTTCCCCGTGGGCCGCTGGTTCTGCCTGGAGATGACCATGACGGCGAACACCCCCAACGAGCATGACGGCTACATGGCCTACTGGGTGGACGACGTCCTGGTACACGAGGTGGGCGCGATGATGTGGCGCACCGTCTCTGAGCTGGCCCTCAACCGGGTGCGGCTCCAGCACTACATCACCGAGAGCGACGCCAATGGCCACTCCAACCAGGTCTGGTTCGACGACGTGGTGGTCTCCACCAGCCGCATCGGTTGCGACTGACCTGCCTTCGACCTGGCGCCTTCTACAGCGCAATGACCTGTCTGAGCACCAACCAGGTTGTAGGCTTTCTGAGCGGTCTGTTGCCCGAGAGAGAGGTGGAGCTGGTGGAGCGGCACCTCGACGGCTGCCCTGCCTGCCGCTTTCTGGTGGTGGAGCTGGCAAAGGCCGATGCCGCCAGGGAGGAGGGCCACTCCGCGCGTCCAGCTCCCACGTCGGAGCAGGATGCTGGCGCGCAGGCGAGCTTGGAGGGGAGCCCTGGCGCGGACCTCGCCCAGCAGAGAGCAGCAGGCAGCGGAGAGAGCGAGCTCGCCGGTGGAAGCCGGGAGGTTGGCGCTGGAGCCGAAGATGCGTCCGGATCCGAGCCCGGGCCGGAGGCCAAGGTTAGACCCGGGGCGGGAGCATGGGCAGAAGCAGGGGCCGCAGAGAGTGGCGGGTCGCGGCTGGAACCGGCGAAGGAGCCCCACGAGGACGCTCGAGAGGTCTCCTTCACGGGGAAGCGTCGCCCCCGGGTGGCCCTGCTGGAGGGCTCGCGCCACTCTCGCAAGCGGGTGCCCATAGAGCCAGAGGGGCGCTACCAGATCAAGTCCGAGCATCGGCGGGGAGGGCAGGCGCGGATCCTGGTGGCCTACGACACCTTCATGGGAAGGGAGGTGGCCTTCAAGGAGCTGATCACATCTCCCGGTCCTGGGGGGCGTCCCCACGGGGCAAAGGAGAAGGCGCTGCTGGCCCGCAGGTTCCTGCGCGAGGCTCGCATCGCCGGGCGGCTGACCCACCCGTCCATCGTCCACGTGTACGAGACCGGCCGCCGGGTGGACGGCACGCTCTACTACACCATGCCCCTGGTGCGTGGCAAGACCCTCGCCGAGGAGATCGCTGCCCGCCCGGACCTGGCTGATCGTCTGGAGCTGCTGCCCCATTTCCAGGATCTGTGTCATGGGATAGCCTACGCCCACAGCCAGGGGGTGCTGCACAGGGACATCAAGCCGGAGAACGTGCTCATTGGCGAGTTCGGGGAGACGGTGCTCCTGGACTGGGGGCTGGCCAAGACCGCCATGCTGCCCAGCGACTCGGGCGTCCGCCGGAGCCACTTCGAGGAGGAGGAGGCTCTGACGGAGCTGGGCATGTCCCTGGGCACGCCAGCCTACATGAGCCCGGAGCAGGCCGCCGGAGAGCTGGACCAGGTGGACGAGCGCTCGGACATCTGGGGCCTGGGAGCCGTGCTGTACACCCTCCTGTGCGGGGAGCCGCCCCACGAGGGAAGATCCGCCGCCGACATCGTCGCGAAGGTGCTCACGAGCCCCATCGTCCCGCTGCAAGGCCGCTGCCCCGATGTCCCGGGGGAGCTGGCCGCCGTGGCGGAGATGGCCCTGAGGCGAGACAAGGATGCGCGGCAGGCCTCGGCCATGGAGCTGGCCCGGCAGGTGGCCGGAGCGAGAGGAGGGCGCCGGAAGGGAGCCCGCTCCAGGGGGCACGGGGAGGCAGGGCTGCTGGAGGAGGGAGCGAGGGATCGACACGCCAGGGGCCGGCGGGAGAGCGAGCGCCTGGGGATGGCCATCCCGGTGCTGGTGCTGCTGCTGGCCTGCGCCCTGGGAGGCATCATACTCTTGGGCATGGCTTACCGCCGGGAGGCCGCCAGGAGACGACAGGAGCAGGATCTCTTTTCGACCGAGCGGAGGACATCGGCGGAGCTGCTCGCCGGGGCCGCCAGGCGAAGCCGACCGGTGGCCACAGGGGGCATCTCCTTCGGTTCCACCGGGCTCATCGCGCGCTCGGCGGACGGTCGATGGGTGGCGGCGGCCGTCCCCGCGGGGGGAGTCACCGTGTGGCGGCGCGCAGACGGTTGGCGCTCGCTCAGGGTAAACGCTGGTACCACCGTGCGTACCCTGGCGCTTTCGCCGGCAGGCTCGCTGTTGGCGGTTGCACTGGGTGACGGCTCGATCCTCCTGTGGGATGTCCGCACGGGGAGGCGCACACAGACGCTCCGGGCCTCCACGGAGGCCGCCAGGGCGCTCGCCTTTGCCGCCGATGGTCGCACGCTCGCCGCGGCCACCGGGCGCGTGGCCGAGATGTGGGATGCGCGCCGGGGGGTGCTGCTGCGGCGCCTCACCGGTCACCGGGCGCCGGTGAGGGCGCTGGTGTTCTGTGCGCGGGACGGGTTCTTGGCCAGCGGCTCGGCGGACGGAGAGGTGAGGGTGTGGGCAAGGCGCTCCGGTTCCTTGCGGAGGACCCTCACCGGCCACCCACTGCCAGTTGACGAGCTCCGCTGCTCTTCGGACGGGCGCCAGCTAGGCGCGGTGACCTGGCGTAGGGGAGCGCGTATCTGGTCGCTGGCCACGGGAGCGGCGCTGCTTGCCCTGGGGACCAGGAGAGGCTCTGCTGGCAGGGCGGTCGCGGGGAAGGGAGCAGGGCGTGGAGAGGGACGCCCGGGCGCCGGGCGCCCCACGCGAGCCGCCGGAGCAGGGGCGCTCGTGGACCTGCGGCTGCTGCTGTGGGCGGCTCGACGCAGCAGCGAGGGCAGACCCAGGCACCGGCCGAGGTGGGGCGGTCCGGGGGGTGGGGCGCGCCCTCGGCCGGGACGTGCATCAACGGAGGGGCCTCCATGACAGAAGACGACCGATCTCTGGGGCCAGCGGAGATGCTCCTGGACCTCCTTGGCCAGCGGCAGGCCACGCTCAGCTCCTCCTTGGTAGAGGCTCTGGGGGAGCGTCTCCGAGAGATTCTCCGCCAGGCCCGCCTGGCCTGGCCCGGGGTCGCTGTGGAGGAGGAGGCCTACTGGGCTTTTTTGGCGAGCCGGCTGGATTCCAGGGAGGGGGTCCTGGAGCAGCTTGACCGGCTCAGGACGGCGGACCTGTACCTGGCCTGCGCCTGCCTGGCGGGAGATGAGAAGGCCGCCAGGGCCTTCGAGGAGGCCTA
>JAJRWW010000478.1 GCA_024276595.1 Myxococcota bacterium | reverse complement strand
GCCCGCGGCGAAGAAGCCCGCGGCGAAGAAGCCCGCGGCGAAGAAGCCCGCGGCGAAGAAGCCCGCGGCGAAGAAGCCCGCGGCGAAGAAGCCCGCGGCGAAGAAGCCCGCGGCGAAGAAGCCCGCGGCAAAGAAGGCCTCCGACTAGCGAGGCTGCGCATCACGTGGGCGGGCGGTGTGGTCTGGTGCGGGGCGCAGGTGCTGAGGAGCGCTCCTCGAGCAGTGGGGTGTCGGCTACTGGTGGCGGGAGCTCGCGCCAGGGCCGGTCCTTCTCCTAAGCAGCCTGACCGCAAGCAGCGAGAGCAGGAGGAGCAGGCCCGGCGCCAGCGGCGGAGTGGATCTGTCCGAGGAGCCCTGGCACGCGCAGCCGCCAAAGAGCTTGCCCCCGCCGGGATCGGCTGGGTCAGTGGCGTCGGTGGGATCGGTTGCGTCACAGGTGGCACCGGCATCGGTGGCGCACACCAGCTCGCCCCCCACGCACCGGGAGAGGCCCTCGCCGCAGTCGCCAGTGCACGGATATCCTTCGCCCAGGTTGGAAGGGGTGCCGTTGTCCACCACACCGTCGCAGTCGTTGTCCAGGCCGTCGCAGATCTCCGTTGAGGGGATCCCCGGCTGGCAGGTGAGCCAGCCCGCAACACAGAGCATCTGCCCCTCGGCGCACACCCCCTCGCCCCCCTCTGGAGCGCAGGTGGCGTCGGCGCCGGTGGGGTCCGGGCCCTGGCAGGCGGACCAGGCAGACCAGAGGCAGTCGTTCTCACAGGTGCGCGTCTTGCTACCGCAGTCGCCGCAGGACTCCACCTCCTGGTCGCCGTCGCTGCACACGCAGGAGGTCAGGTACTTGCGTCTGGCGCCGCTAAAGGAGCTGGAGAAGGAACGGCTCTGGCGAATGATGCCGTACACGCACCCCTTGGCCTCCACCACCTCGTGCTCGCCGTAGGGGTCCTCGTAGTCGATGATCAGCACCACGTGAGTCTGGCTCGCCGCGGCGTCCGCAGGTTGGAGCTCGGTCATGGGCACAACGTCCCAGTAGGCGTGATCAGCGGTGAAGCTGGACGCGGTGTACCGGGAGACATCGCAGGCGTTGAGAGCGTAGGGCTCGGGCACTTGCCACGCCTTTGAGACGAAGCCGGAGCAGTCGGCGCCGTAGGTGCCCGTGTGGGTGCAGTTGGGGCAGCCCGAGTAGCCGGGGTTGGGGGTGCACACACCAGGTTGACAGCTCGTGAGATCGGGAGCGCAGCCCGAGGCGCACCAGCACTCGCCTCCCCACTCGTAGGAGAAGCCCTCCGCGGATGTGCCCCGGCAGACGATGGCCTCGGGAGGCTCGGAGGGGGGCGCGGCCAGGAGGACGTCGCCCAAGGAAAAGAGCGGCACAAGGGCCGCCAGGAGCGGGGGCAGAGGTGACCTGGGTCTCATGGCGTCCTCCAGTCCCAGCGCAGCAAGAGCACGCCGTCGTCGGTGAAGGCCATCTGCCACAGCAGCCCGTCGGCCCCCACCCGAACCTCCACTCGCTGGTCATATGTCGTCAGTACCCACGGGCTCTCCGACTGGGCCAGGAGGCCCAAGGTCTGGTCCATTACCACGAGGCGATAGGCCTCCCTGCGTACGCGGAAGGGCGAGGTGTCTGCGAAGACGGCCTCGTGAAGCACGGCGTACACTCGACCCAGGGCGTCCTCGTCCAGCCACACCAGGCGACGGATGGGGTCATCACCGTACAGGGTGATCCCAGGGGCGGCCCCACGGTCGTTTCTCATGGCCCGCTGCACGGTGACGCCACCTCGCCCGTCCTTGGCGCCGCGCAGAGCGAAGCCTCGCTCCATGGGTCGCCCGAGCACGATCTGCCGGGTGCAGGGCTCCAGGTCGTGGTCCAGCACCTTCACGCTGTAGCGGTGGGCCACCTCCAGCCACACCCCATCCGAGCGAGGGAGAAGGGCGGTGACAGAGCCGGCGCGGGGGATCCCCCGACCCTCCAGGGCGACATCCACCAGGGGAGAGCCCTGCATGTCCATCACTAGCAAGGTGCGCGCCGCCAGGCGGTCCAGAACCAGCAGGGTCTCCCCCCCGAGCTGCTCCACGTCATCAAAGGTCGCCGCAGGGAGGGGGACATGGCGCACGAGGTCGCCCCGGTCGTCCAGGTCGATCACCCGGAGGTTTGCCTGGTCCAAGATGAGCACACCGCCGTCTGGCTTGAGGGCAAAGCTCTTGGGGCCTTCACTGTCTGACTCGTCGCCCCTGACCCTGCCCACCTCTGTATCCCAGGGCAGAAATAGCCACGGCTCGGGGAGTGGATCGGCGGGAGACGCGGCGGCCGGCCCCAAGGCTGGGAGCAGGCACAGCAGCGCCCCAACGAGTCCTGCGGCCAGGTGTCTTGCTTGCTTGCTCATCTGTCCTCCCTCTACTCGTCCTGGATCTGGATCAGCTCGGCGGGCTGATCCTCCACGGTCACCGTGAGCACATAGTTTGCCTGACTGCGGTCAAAGCAGCTCTCGGAGGCGCCAACGTATACCTCGGCGAAGTAGAGCCCCCCGGATGTGGCCGTGAAGCCATACTCCGGGCAGCTATAGGCCGGCGGCGGATAGGTGCATGGCGTGTCGTCGTCGGCCTCGAAGAGCTCGGTGGAGTCAGGCAGTCGGACCCGAAGGCGGAGATCCGCGGCAGTGGCGGCGTCGGCCGTGTCCGCCAGGAGGTGGACCGCCTGCCCGGCCTCCACAAAGAATGCGAAGGAGTCGAGGATCCCGGCATGGTCGCAGCCGCGGAGGTTCGTGGAGGCAGGGCTCGCGGCTGCATAGCCCAGGATCACGGTCGCCTGGCCCATGGAGCCGTCGGTGCCGCCGTCCACGAACAGCGAGTACTGCAGGCCCTCCTGCACCTGGAACCGGAGAAGTGGATCGGTGCCGCCCCAGGGTGCTTCGGTGGCGCAGGCGATCTCTGCCTCCGGAGAGTCGCAGTAGCTCTCTCCGAAGCGGTTGCCCTGCCTGACGTACAGCAGTGAGTCGAAGCTCGTGTCCGGGTGCGCGGTGGTGGCCACCATCATCCCGCCGTGCGGGGGGACGAAGGTGAGCAGGGCCTCGGGGCTGGTGTCGGCCACCGGGCTGCACGAGCCCATCATGCTGGAGGTGCTGCTCTGGGTGTCGGTGGTGAACAGGCGGCCGGAGAGCAGGTGAGCTGTGATGTCCTGCACCGAGCCGATCCCCTCGCACACTCCGGTCCGGTGGATGCTCAAGGCGAAGACGCCGGTGGCGTCGTTGGCGGTCTCCACCATGGCGACGTAGCTCTGCCCGGCCGTGACTGGCACCGTGAGCCTGGGGCCAGGGGAGCCGGGAGCCATCCCGGCCTCGCAGCCAACAGATGTGCCGTCACAGCTTTCGCCCCTGAGCTCGATGACCGTCTGAACCTGCGTGGTGGGGTGAGCCGCGGAGATGACCAGCTCCCCGGCCTGCTGCGAGGTCATGCTCAGGTAGATCTCCGATGCCGTCTCCCGCTCGCCACAGCTCGGAATGGAGATGTCCGCGCCCAGGCTGCTGTATCCAATAAAGAGCTCTCCGGACGAGATGAGCTCGCTCACGTCCGCCAACGGGGCGCACTCACAGGCGTCGCCACACCCCTCGAGCTCGCACCGGGCATCGCAGCCATCTCCATCGAGGACATTGCCGTCGTCGCAGGCCTCACCGGGGTCGAGAACGCCGTCGCCGCACCTGGGATCGTTGTGGTTGGTGTTGCTGTGGCTGTCATCGCCGGGGTCTCCGCAGCCCCAAGACATGCTCGCAAGGATAGCGGCGGCCAGGCAGGTGCCAAGGCGCAAGGGGGGAAGATGGACGACGGCCTCACGCATTCGTCGCTCCAGGGGCCATGGCGAAGTCCGGTGGACGCAACATCTCACTCAAGGACCCATTTTCGGCCAAAACGACAGCGAATAAAAGCTCAAAGTGATCCTGGCTGCACAACGTGTGTTTAGTAGTGACCCATGGGGCGCTCTTTTCGCGCAGGAGCTATGTGCTATGTATGTGCCTGTTTTTGGGGGCTGTCCCCTGATCAGGAGGCCCGTATCATGACAGGAGAGTATGAAGTTGGCTTTGGCCGGGCAGACATCACCGTCTGGGAGCCAGACATGGCGATGCTCGGCT
>JAJRWW010000477.1 GCA_024276595.1 Myxococcota bacterium | reverse complement strand
TCTCGGCTCACCCAGGCTTTGCGGTGACAGGCTCACATCCTCTGCGCGAGGAGCTCTCTGCCATCCACTGAGAATCGCCGGTTCCCTTGGCGCGCCGGGCTCGGTATAGTCCCTACCTCGGGCTCGCTGCCTGGTCGAAGGGATGAGCATGAGCTGTGAAAACCGGGTGATCCTGGTGGTGGACGACGAGAAGAACATCCGTCGCACCCTGCGAATGGTCCTCGAAGGGGAAGGCTACGCGGTCGAGGACGAGCCCACCGCCGAGAGGGCGTTGGAGCGGTTTTCAGAGGTGGCACCCGACCTGGTGATAATGGACGTGAAGCTCCCTGGCAGAGACGGGATCTGGGCCCTGGAGGAGATCGCCTCCGGAAAGTACGGGCGGCCGCCTGCGCCCGTGATCATGGTCTCGGGCCACGCCACCTTTGCCGACGCGGTGCGCGCCACCCGGCTGGGAGCCTACGATTTTTTCGAAAAGCCCATAGATCGGCAGCGGGTGCTGGTGTCTGTGCGCAACGCTCTGGAGCGCTGGGCCATGGTCCGGGATCTTTCACGCCTGCGGGCCGCCGAGCAGGAGCGGTTCGAGATGATCGGCGCCTCGGAGGTCATGGGCAAGCTCTTTGACCAGATCGCCAAGGTGGCGCCCACCAGGGGGCGGGTGCTGATCACGGGTGAGAGCGGTACGGGCAAGGAGCTCATCGCACGCGCCATCCACGCCAACAGCCCCCGCGCGGAGGGCCCGTTCATCAAGGTCAACTGCGCGGCCATCCCACCGGAGCTCATAGAGAGCGAGCTTTTCGGCCACGAGAAGGGGGCCTTCACGGGCGCGGTGGGGCGGAAGCGGGGCCTGTTCGAGCTGGCCTCAGGAGGCACGATCCTGCTAGACGAGATCGGTGACATGAGCCTCTCCGCCCAGGCCAAGGTGCTGCGCACGCTACAAAATGGGGAGATCAACCGGGTGGGGAGCGAGAGATCCATCGAGGTGGATGTGCGGGTGATCGCTGCCACCAATCAGAGCCTGGAGGACCTCGTTGCGCAGGGAGGCTTTCGGGAGGACCTCTTTTTCAGGCTCAACGTGGTGCCGCTCAGGTCGCCTCCCCTGCGGGAGCGGGCCGGGGACGTGCCCCTCATGGTGGAGCGGTTCGTGGAGCAGCTCTGCAGGGAGAACGGGTTTCGTCCCAAGGCCGTCACCGACGAGGTGCTCACCGTGCTCCAGGGCTACCGCTGGCCGGGAAACGTCCGGGAGCTGAAGAACCTCTGCGAGCGGCTGGTGATCATGAGCGACGAGGAGATCACCCTCGAGGACCTGCCGCCAGAGGTGCGCGAGGTCTCACCCCGGAGCATCTCTCCTGCCGCCTATGATCACATGCGGTTGAAGGAGTTTCGGGAGGAGATGGAGCGCACCTTCATTGTGCACAAGCTCAAGGCCCATGGGTGGAACATCTCCCGCACGGCCGCGGTTCTGGGCATCGAGCGGACGAACCTGCACAAAAAGCTCAAGGCGTTTGGCATCAGCCGCAAGGACAGGTGAGGTGGTGGGGTCGCCTCCCAGGAGCCTGCCGCCGCCAGCGGCTCGGGTGTCCTTGGTTGGGCCAGGCGCGGTGCTCATCTTGGGCGTGGCTGTGGCACTGGGTGGGAGCGGCTGCCGTCGGGAGGGGAGATCGCCCGGTGGTGACCGCCGGCGGGCTGCAGGGATAACCTTGACCTCACCGGGCGCGGCCCCCCGACGGCTGCTGCGCTACCGCTTCGCCGCCGGGGAGAGGCTTCGGTACCGGATGAAAAGCAGGCGCAAGATATCCAGGCTGCCGGCGCCTCTGGAGCCGGTGCGGCTGGTGCTCTCGGTGCAGACGGAGAGGGCGCGGGGCTCCCGGGCCCTGGTGCGCTGGCGCGTGGAGCGGGTGATCTCCGGATCGCCGCGCCTGCTGGGCCTGTCGCTGTGGATGGAAACCTCGGACAGGGGAGAGATCACCCGGGTGAGCAGACTGCCCCCGGCGCCGGGAGGTGCCCCTGCATCGGGGGCCAAGGGCGCCCCCCTGGGCCAGTCCCTCCGGCAGCTCCTGCTGGCCTGGCCAGCCGAGCCTGTGGGTGTGGGGGCGACCTGGACCCAGGTGCGCGACCTGATCCTTGTGCCCTCCATGGGGGGCGGCATTCGGGCGCGGATAGAGGCTCGGTACCGGGTGGAGCGGGTCAAGGGGTGTGGACAGGGGCGCTGCGTGTCGCTCTCGGTTCGTTCGGACCTGCGCCTCTCCCAGAGGGCCGGGAGGGTGAAGATCCTGGGAACCGGGTCCGGGGTTGGCCGGGTGCTCTTTGACCTGAGCAGGGGGCGGTTGCTGGAGAGCCACACCAGGGCCACCATCCGCATGAGCACCAGCCTCGCGCCGGGCAAGGTGGTGCAGCGGCTTGTGCTGGAGCAGTCCATGGAGCTCACCCGCTGACAGGGGCGGCGTCTCGCCGGGGAGCGCAGGTCGGCGAGGGCTCAGAGCTCGTCCAGCTCCAGGCGGTTGCCGCTCCGCTTCCGGGTGAGGGCGCCCAAGGCCTCGCCCAGGCGCACCACGTGGTCCCTCCCACGTCCTTCGTTCGCGAGGCTGGCGGTGAGCCGCTCGGGGATCGCCCGGGCGCCATAGAAGGCGCCGGCCAGGGCGCCGGTCATGGCGCCCTGGGTGTCGGTGTCGCCGCCGCAGTTCACCGAGGTGATGACCGCCTCCTCGAAGCTGCCAGAGAGGAGGAAGGCAGCCAGAGCCGCAGGCACGGTGCCAACGGCGCTGCCGTCACAGGGGTACATCCTGGCGATGGCCTCGGAGAGGCGCTCGGAGCTGGGCTGGGGCCGCAGGTCCTGGATGCGCTTCAGCGCGTCGGCCATGGCGACGCTGTGGTCGCCAGCCGCCCTGGTCACGCGCTCCAGGAGATCCTCCTTGACCACGGTGGATTCGAATAATCCGGCCACTGTCACCTGGGCCACGGCCACCGCCTGCGCCACCGCGCCGGCCACGCCGTTGGCGTGGTCGTGGGTGATCTTGGCCTGGGCCGCCGCGTGATCTGCCACCTCGGTGTCGTCCGCGTAGAGCACGCCAATGGGCGCCACTCGACAGGCCGCGCCGCTCCCCCAGGAGGATGTGCCCGGGCTCTCCCAGCTCATGCCCTGACGGATCCGCGCCATGATTCCATAGACGTGGGGGCTGTAGTTGCGCCAGGGAGTGAAGTTGTGGGCCATGGACCTTGCCACCGCCTGGAGGTCGAACTCACCCCTGTCCACCAGAGCCTCGCACAGCCCCACGGTCATCTCGGTGTCGTCGGTGAACTCTCCGGAGGGTAGGGAGCCTTCCCGCAGCGAGTCCAGGCGGCCAAAGCGCTCCTTGAGGGTCTCCCGGGAGAGGCCCTCGGCCGGCATCCCCAGGGCGTCTCCGACGAGGGTCCCGAGCATGGCTCCCTGGGCGGCGTCAATGAGATCGATAGACACGTGATACCTCCGGCGGGAGCGGCTGGGTCCTCGGTCTCGAGAGGCGTGGGCCAGCTCCTCGGGGGTACATGGGCCAGCTCTTCCCGTGGGACCGTGCTTTCCGCCTGTTGGGGAGTATACGGCGTTCGAATCCGCGGACGCAAGGGGCATTTCTGGAGGTGATTTCCGGAGGCTATTTTCCGAGGCGCGGCTGGAGCGCATCTCCGATCTCGGATTCGAATCTTGACGAACGATCCGTGATGTGATCATTATCCGGTGGAGTACGTCACAGGGCGGACAGGAAAACCCGAGCACATCCAGGGGTGATCAGATGCTGCAGCTACTTGAGGACGCGAAGCAGATGGCTCTGGAGGCCGGAGAGAAGGCCATCCGGCTGTTTTTCGAGATCGCGGCGGCCGCGTCGGAGCGCATGAGCGCCCAGCCCGACCGCGGGGGAGAGGACGCGGCCTCCCACGAGCCATCTTCCGTGTTTCATGGGGGAGCAGGAGCGGCGCCACCGGCGGCTGCGTCCTCCTCGTCCTCTGCCGCAGC
>JAJRWW010000476.1 GCA_024276595.1 Myxococcota bacterium | reverse complement strand
TACTGGATGCTGGACAGGCAGGCCAATGGCTACCCGTCGATCCACGCCGTGCGGGACGCCCCGCCGCGCTGCGCCGAGCTGATCTTCGACCGCGACAGCCTGCTCGTGGAGAGCGGCTGAGCCGAGCTCTGGCTGCTCTGAGCCAGGGGCCCTGGTGGCCTCCGGGGATGGGGGTTGGGGGGGTTGGGGGCCAGTGGATCTGGCTCTGCTGGTGTGGTTGCCACCCAGGCATGTGGCTGCTACATTGGCGAGCGCTCCTTTGGAGCAGTCCGTGGAGGTATCAAATGACGAGCGTGGCCACGATGCGACTGGGACCTGGACATGGCCGGAGGCTGGCGTCGCACCTGGTCTCGATGCTGGCGCTGGGAGCGCTGCTGGGAGTGGGCCTGGCGTCGGTCCTGGGAGGCTGCTGCGTGGACGTGGAGAATCGCCTGAACCGCTGTGCCACCAGCCTCGCCAGGGTGCAGGGGAAGGTCTCTAGCACCGAGGGGAAGACCAGCAGCATGGTGGCCCTCGTGGCCCACCTTCGGCAGCAGCTTCAGCGCCACAAGACCCAGGAGGCATTCCTGGCTCGGAGGCTCGAGGCTCTCGGGCAGAAGGTGGGGGAGGCGGCCACCATGTCTGCCAAGGCCAAGGCCGAGCTGCTGGCCAAGCTCGTGGCCACCAGGCTCCGCCTGAGCCAGATGGAGGCGGCGAGGCAGAAGAACCTGGCGCGCCTTTCGAAGCTCCGGGCGTTGCTCAGGCGCTTCGCGGCGCTCATCAAGTCCGGGAGGATCAAGGTGCGCCTGCGGGACGGTCGCATGGTGGTGGTGCTCTCGAGCCAGGTGCTCTTTGCCCCTGGCCAGGCCCGGCTCAAGGCCCAGGGCCGGAAGGCCATTGCCGAGATAGTCGCTGTGCTCAAGGCGGTCCGGGGGCGGCGCTTCCAGGTGGCCGGTCACACCGACGACAGACCGATGCGCTGGGGGCGTTACCGCTCCAACTGGGCCCTCTCCACGGCCCGCGCCGTGGCGGTGGTCCGGCTCATGGTCAAGCTGGGGATGCCAGGCAGCCGCCTCAGCGCCGCCGGGTACGGACAGTTCTCCCCGGTGCGTCCCAACACCAAGGCCGACGACAGAGCCCAGAACCGTCGCATCGAGATCGTGCTTCAGCCCAGGCTCGATGAGCTGCCCGACCTCAAGAGCCTTTTCGACAAGTAGCCTTCAGGAGGTTCTCCCATGGCAAGACACCTCTGCGCCATCGACCAGGGGACAACCCAGACCACGGTGCTCATTCTCTCGCAGGAGCTGGATGTCCTGGCGCGGGTGAGCCGCGAGTTTCCGCAGGTGTATCCCCGACCGGGCTGGGTGGAGCATGATCCGGAGACCATCTGGAGCTCGGTGGCGGGCTGTCTGGGCTCGGCCCTGCGCAAGGCCGAGATAACCGGCGCGGACCTGGCGGGCATCGGGATCACGAACCAGAGGGAGACCACCGTGGTCTGGGAGCGGAGCACCGGGCGGCCGGTGCACAACGCCATCGTCTGGCAATGCAGGCGCACGGCGCCGCTGTGCGACGAGCTGAGGGAGGCGGGGCACCTGGAGGCATTCACCCGGGCCACCGGCCTGCTGCTGGACCCCTACTTTTCGGGCACCAAGGTTCGCTGGATCCTCGACAACGTGCACCGAGCTCGCGCCCGGGCCGCCGCGGGGGAGCTGGCCTTTGGAACCATTGACAGCTACCTGGTCTGGAAGCTCACCGGGGGCGCCTCCCACGTCACGGACCTTTCGAACGCCTCCCGCACGCTCATGTGCAACATCAACACCGGGGGCTGGGACTCGGAGCTGCTGGACCTGCTGGATGTGCCGGCCTCCCTGCTGCCCAGGATCACCGGCTGCGCGGAGGTGGTGGGAGAGACTCACGGCGTGGATGGTCTCCCGGACGGCATCCCCATCGCCGGAATGGCAGGCGACCAGCAGGCGGCTCTATTTGGCCAGGCCTGCTTTGCCGAGGGCAGCGCGAAGTGCACCTACGGCACCGGCTCCTTCCTGATGATGAACGTGGGGCAGGAGCCGGTGGCCTCCTCCAGGGGGCTGCTCTCCACCGTGGCCTGGAAGCTGGGGGAGAGGATCACCTACGCCCTGGAGGGCAGCCTCTTTGTGGCAGGGGCCGCGGTCCAGTGGCTGCGCGATGGGCTGGGGCTCATCTCCAACGCGCCAGAGGTGGAGCGCCTGGCCCTGGAGGTGGAGGGCTCCGGTGGGGTCATCTTCGTGCCCGCCCTGGCTGGGCTGGGCGCTCCGCACTGGCGTCCCGAGGCCAGGGGGATCATATCGGGGCTGACTCGCTCCACCACCAAGGCGCACCTGGCCCGTGCCTGCCTGGAGGGCATCGCTCTGCAGGTCTCAGACCTCATCGACGCCATGCAGGAGGACGCCGGCAGGCCCCTGGAGGTGCTCAAGGTGGATGGCGGCGCCGCCGCGAACGACCTGCTCATGCAGCTCCAGGCGGACGTGCTGCAGACCACCCTCTCCCGGCCGGTGAACCTGGAGACCACGGCCATCGGCGCGGCCTTCCTGGCTGGTCTCGGCGCGGGGGTGTACGAGGACGTGGAGGCCGTGGGCCGGGCCTGGAGCGAGGATCGGCGCTTCGAGCCATCCATCGGCGCCAAGGCTGCCAGGAGCCTCCGCGCCCGCTGGCGTGAGGCTGTGGCAAAGGCGTAGTCACAGGGAGTGTCGCCTGGTACACAGGGCTCCTTGCGCACTCTCCGCCTGTCTTGTAACCAACTGTAATCATTCTTGAGCAATGGGGCGGTTGGGCTCGGGTGCACCTTGGCACCGATCTAGCAGTCGGAGCGGGGCAGCGAGGTGAACCCATGCAAAGACATGTGCACACGGCCAGGCCCCACCAAGACGACATTCAGCTCCTGGAGCGCGTCCTCGACCACCAGCGGGGCGCCTGGGAGGAGCTGCTGAGCCGCTATCGATCACTCATGCACCGTTGTATCTTGAAGGCCACCAGCCGTGTAGGGGCGCAGCTCTGCCCAGACGATCACGACGAGATCTTCTGCGAGCTGTGCATGAACCTGCTGCGCAACGACATGAAGAAGCTGCGCGCCTTCGACCCTGGCCGCGGTGTGAAGCTCTCCACCTGGCTGGGCATGCTGGCGGTGAACACGGCCTATGACTGTCTGAGGCGCAGGGCCCGGTATCCACTCCTCTCCGGGCACGAGGAGCAGGTGGTTCAGGGGGTCTCGGAGGACCCCGGCCCCCTGGAGCAGATCCTCGCCAAGGAGCGACATGGGCTCCTGGGCCAGCTCGTGGAGAGGCTGTCTGCCCGGGACCGGGATTTTGTGCGCCTCTACTTCGAGCAGGAGCTGGATGCGGAGCTCATCGCCCGCAGCATGAACATCTCCGTGAAGACCGTCTACACCAAGAAGCACAAGATCAGCGCACGCCTGGTGCGGCTGGCCGAGCAGCAGCGAGCCGCCGCGTGAGGGTGGCGGGCTCGGTGTCGCGCAGGTACGGGTGGGGTTCGCCTGGGCGTCCGGGTGGGCGTCCGGGTGGGCGTCCGGGTGGGCGTCCG
>JAJRWW010000475.1 GCA_024276595.1 Myxococcota bacterium | reverse complement strand
GGCCGCTGCCTGATCGTTGGGGTCAGGTCTGACCAGGCAGCCGCTGAGCGGCTCCTTGGCGCTCCCACCCACCCCGCTGCAGCCAGGACTATTTGCCCGAATGGAGGTTCCTGGCCCGCGTGAGCTACACTAATAGTGCCCCCGACAGGGGCATGTCAAGCAGCGCCCATGGCGGAGCCAGTGACCGACCGTGTCGCAGCTTCGCAGACCAGTACATTCCAGATGCGTTCTCTACCGTGCTGCTCACCGTAGAGAACGCCAATCTTTTCAGCATGGGCGCAAGGCACAAGAGATTATCTGAGGCCCGAGGAGATGTGGGTGAGGTTGCCCTGAATTCTCACTGTCCCATCTGTGGAAGGAAAACGATTTTGCCGAACCCGGACGGGCCACCCGCCCAGCCCCCGTCGCTGTTGGTCCACCAAGTCTGTACGTTTCCGCCTGGAAAGCGATCATTGAATGAGATATCGATGCCCATCTCCTGGAGCGACGTTGGAGGGGCGACGCCGATGTCGTTCCAGGATACAAACAACTCGATGCGAAATCCCTGATCCGTGTCCGATGGCTGATTCAGCGTACCTCCGAGATCTATAATCCGTTGGATGGCTGGACTCCACGTGGTGGAGTACCCTCCCCCAGCACTTCCACTTGACGTCGCGAGCTCATCTGCGATGCTGAATATCAGGTGAACATCGTCCGCGAGCGCCCCGGTGCTTTCATCGTTGTTCGGGTCCAGAAAAAACTCCATTCCATCATCCTGGTATACCGCCCCTCCCTGCGGGGCCACAGCTTCCAGATCTGGATCCTGAGCATCCAATGCGAAGTAGAGCCCGTTGTCATCCCAGATTATCCGGTAGGTCCCCACGGCTCCCGTCTGGGAGTTCTGCAGGATGATCGACTGTGACCACTGATACTCGTCAAAGAGGGCGTCAATGGCCGGCAAAGCGTCGGAGTGTCGCACAAAGTAACGCGATGCGACGGTGCAGTCGGAGGAACATCCGTCTCCAGACACGAGATTGGCGTCGTCGCAGACCTCCTGGCCAACCACCAGCCCATCCCCGCAAATGGGCGTACAGGCGGACGGTGCCCCCGAGCAGGACCAGCCACGCTCCAAGGTGCAAGTTAACGAGCAGCCGTCGCCGTCTTCCAGTCCGCCATCATCGCACTCCTCTCCAGGGAGCAAACGCCCGTCTCCGCAACGGGGAACACAGACGCTGGGCTCGCCGGAGCAGGTCCACTCCTGCTCTATCGCGCAGGAGGGGCTGCAGCCATCGTCTGCTTGCTGGTTCCCGTCGTCGCACTCCTCGGTGCCGGTGTCGATGGATCCGTCCCCGCAGGTGTAGCTGCACACGCTGGGCTCGCCGGTGCAGGTCCAGCCCTGCTCCATGGCGCAGGAGGGGCTGCAACCATCGTCTGCTTGCTGGTTCCCGTCGTCGCACTCCTCGGTGCCGGTGTCGATGGATCCGTCCCCGCAGGTGTAGCTGCACACGCTGGGCTCGCCGGTGCAGGTCCAGCCGGGCTCCATGGCGCAGGAGGGGCTGCAGCCGTCGTCTGCCTGCTCATTCCCGTCGTCGCACTCCTCGGTGCCGGTGTCGATGGATCCGTCCCCGCAGGTGTAGCTGCACACGCTGGGCTCGCCGGAGCAGGCCCAACCCGGCTCTATCGCGCAGGAGGGGCTGCAGCCGTCGTCTGCCTGCTCGTTCCCGTCGTCGCACTCCTCCTCCAACGAGAGCACACCGTCACCACAACGCTGCGGTGCATCCGGAAAACGAACAACACAGCCGGCGAGCAGGGGAGACAGAGCTGCAACGAGCACGGCAAGCAGAGCGGCCGGCCGCCCTGGGGCGGTCTGGCCGGCCGAACGATGGTAGGGATGCACCAGCTCCTGGTCGGCCCACGAGGAGAACTGGATGGCAATCCATCGGGGTAAGCTGAAGGCGCGTAAGCTGGCGTGATTGGTGGCTTCTCGCATCATCGTCCAGAACCATGCTGTAGCAGCCGTCTCGACCCCTCGTGGCGACTCTGGGTGGGTGAGCTGTTCAGAACACTCAAGAAAGCGCCTCGCCCACTGCCCAAACCAGACGCCAGATCCATCTCGGCCCATTGCCCTAACCCAGACGCAAAACCCACGCCACCCCGTGATGATCGACGTGAACGATCTGACATCATTGGCAACAGCAATGATGTCGTCGGGAATGGGGGATCGCGTGAGATCTCCATGTCGACTATAATAGGAGCTGCAAGGTCTTCACTGCAACGACATTTTTTAATTGGGACCAGCCGGGTGGCGTTGTGCTCACACCAAGCGTAGCCGAAGTCCTTTCGCGGGGATCGGGCGCGGGCACAACGCAAGCCAGTACCTGCGAACGGCTCGGCACCGAAAAGCGATGAGGCGGAAAAGAACAGGGGGTGGGCGAAGGTACGAGACAGGTACCACTATCCGAGGTGCGTTGTCCCAGTGGAGGTGGGGACAGCAGGCCTCAGGTGGAGACTCTTCTCTCCATGCGGCTACGGAGGAGCGAGGGTGAACCAGGGTAGGGTCTGAGACTTTTGCTGTTGTTATGGCCGATAACACGGCGTGTAAAGGTGAGGCATCAATATTGCATTAGAGCCTCTGACAAAGCGATCCATTGCTTTCTTTTGCTGTTCGTGAAAGCAAGCACCCAAGCGCACTGGAGGTTTGCAGTGGTATTGGAACTAGACCCAAACGGTACGGTAACTCTATTGATGCATCCGGGGCCGCCATGGAGGCAAATCGACCACCACCGGACAGAGAAGATTCGTCAAGAGGCTATGGCCGCAGCGCAGATGGAACGTGTCCTGGGTCAACGCGAAGCAAGGTTTGACGAACCGTTGGTTCTCTCGAGCAAGGCCCCACCCCGGAGCCGCGAAGCGTGAGTACCATGAAAACCGGCAATGTCGTCTCTCGCCCATGGGGGCACGCCGTCCTTCAGTGGACGTATCTTCACATGTTGCTGGTTAGTGTGGTGGGGTGCGGAGCGCAGCCTGGCGACAACAGCAACCTGGATGGCCGGGTGGATGGGAATCTGGTACAGGATGGGGGCCCTGCCGATGGGGGCCCTGCCGATGGGGGCCCTGCCGATGGGGGCCCTGCCGATGGGGGCCCTGCCGATGGGGGCCCTGCCGATGGGGGTGGCTTCGATCTCGTCTCGGTCTACGCAGTAGACGTGTCAAGCGACCTGGCGCGTCCCTGCGACTTCACCATCAGCACCTCCGAGGACTGGGGGCACGTGAACGACTCGCAGTACGAGGTGATCTGCGTTTCGCCCGGGGACTACACGTCCGTGTCCACGGTGTCGCTCACCGCGGCGGGCTCTCCGGTGGCGCGGCGCGTGCTCCGGCTGGAGCCGCTCTCTTTACAGGGGCATCCGATCTTGCTTCCGGAGCCGGCGCAGGCCTGGGTCCCGCGGCTACGTCTGAACGGTGCCACCCACTGGCTGATTGACGGGCTCTCGTTCCGGTACCCCACCGGGCTCCAGATCGAGATCGTGAACGGCTCATCAGACAACGTGATCAACCGGCTCAACATGTATGGGGGCATCGACGCGATGGTGCAGTATCTGGACTTTAGAGGTGAGTGCAACTGCCACCGAAACACGGTACAGAACTCCGTGTTTGGGGGCGTGTCCTACACCGCCGACACCGTGTGCGTCACGCTGAATGGCTTCGGTGTGTACGCGCAGATGCACGACAACCACATCGTGCAGAACGAGTTCATCAACTGCAATGACGCGGCGCAGATCGTGACCGATGCAGGGAATCCGTCGGGGAACTTCGAGGGGACGATCATCGATCAGAACGACATGTACCTGACTCCCGAGTACTATGTCGACTGCACCACCGGACAGCTCGATCCCACCGGGTGGTGTACTTGCGCCGAGAACGCGGTGGATCTGAAGGCGGGCAGCGACAACCCGAACAACCCCGTGGTCATCAGCAACAACCGCATGTACGGCTTCCGGGACACCATGGAGGGCGGGGTCTGTGGAACCGACTCGAGCGCCTGGGGGACTGCGGCAGACGCACACTTTGGGGTAAAGAACTTGGTGGTTCGAGGAAACCTGATCTACGACGCGAACCGCGGCCTCTGAGACACCCGGGGTACCCTAGGCCCCATAACCGTCGAGGACAACGTGTTTCACAGCGTCCACAACAACGCTGGGGCGGGAGGGGGTGGACATGCGCTGCTGTTGGGGCCACCGAGCTCGCCACCGAGCACCCAGGCCCCCTTCGTGGTGCAACGTAACATCTTCGTGGACACGGTCTACTTCGCGGGATTCTCTGTCCAGAACATCACGTTCACAAACAATCACCTGGTGAACGCGGGGACGACATGGGGGACATCGCCACCCACACTGGTAGCGCACGACAACTACTGGTGGGGCACAACGGTTCGCCCACTGGAGTACGCTGGGTCGGGGGACATCGTGGATTCCGACCCGAACAACTCAGGGTTGAGCACGCGCTGCTTCCCTGCACGCCGCTGGACCGACCCGTCGTTCGAGCTGTGTCTGGACTATGCTGGGGCACCATGAACCATGTTGAATCCACCCGGCAGATTCGTCGCTTTTGGAAGTACAGAAAAAGGAGGGAAGATGTCGATTACAATGACCGCTCAGAGAACTTGGTTGATGGCTCCTCCTCAGTGGTGGCTGTTGATACTCCTTGTCCTGCCGATATCCTTGCTCTCCAAGTCGGCGCAGGCGCAACCCACACCGTGCACCGGGGGAGCGGGAAACGACTACGGCAACATGGTGTGCACCATCCCCCTGTGCGACATCGCCAACGATCCATCGCTGGGCTGTGAAGCGCCGAAGACCTGCGCCGAGCTGGGCGGTGTGTGCTGCAACACTAGTCAAACATGCCTCGGTGGCACCACCGAGAACGCTAGCGATTGCCCAAACAGATGTTGTGTGGGTGGCTCCTGCGAGCCGAGCGCCGATGCTGGCCCCCAAGAAGCCGATGCCGAGATCCAAGATGGAGCCGATGCCAGCACCCAGGGAGCCGATGCCGGCGATTACGGCAATGGCAACCAGCCTCCGGATGGTTGCTCCTGTCAGAGCGCCTCTTCAGAAGCATCCGCAATAGCGATGTTGCTGATAGGGTTGCTGCTGTTGTTGAGGCGGAGACGGCGCTCGGTCCACACAAAGGCAGCCGGGCCCGGTGTTTGCACTCTGCTGGTGTTGCTGGCAGCAACCATGGGAGCCGCCAGCGGCGCCCGAGCCGCCGAGCTGCCTCCGGCGTTTTCCGGGCGCGTCAACCCCTGCCCGGAGGGCCGCTTCCTGGACATCGGGGAAAACCAGTGCAAGGAACTCGACCGGCCCGATCTGGGCTTCGACATCGACTGGTTCGTCGATGAGTTCCCCTCCGACTTCTCGGTGACCATCACCGCCGCCGACTGCACCCAGAACGCGCTGGAGGCGGCCATCGCCCAGGTGGATGCCAACGGGGGCGGCACGATCAACATAGAAGCCTGCACCCTGGAGATAACCTCCACTGTTTCCCTCACCTCCAGACTGATTCTGCAGGGCCGTGGCTCCGACATGACCACCATCGCCGCGGCGCCTGGAATGCGGGCCATAGCCATGCTGCGCCACAACGACGGCACCCTACGCCACCTGGTCATACGCGACATGACCATATCCGGATGGCGCTCGGAGTACTTTTCCGACAATGGCGAGAAGCTGATGGGCATCCTCACCTCGGGCAAGAACATCTTGGTGGAACGGGTGACGGTGACCAACCTGAACTGGGCCGCGATCAAGGCGGCCGATCACTCCCAGCACGCCACTCTCCGTTACATCCACGGTCATGACATCGGCAACCACGTCATCGGCATCAAGAACTGCTGGCCCAGCGCCGGCCCGGGCATCCCCGGTTCCTACACCGAGGAATCATGCACCGGCGGCGACCCGGATTTCCTGACCTACGACGTCGCCATCTACTCGGTGCGGGCGGCAAGCCTGCCCGACCAGCAGGGAATACCGCTCGATCTGCACTCCGCGCTCATGGAGGTGGCGGGATGCGAGCTGCTGAGCAGCAGGTGGGCCGCAACCAAGCTGCCGGAGAAGGCCCGCCAGGTATGGATACACGACAACTACGTGCACGGCGCATCCCGGCAAGGAATCTACCCCAAGTCCCAGTACTGCGAGACCCTGGCGGCCGGCATGCAGTCCGGGGACTTCTTCGTCTACCGCAACCGTATCGAAGACGTCGGCGGCATCGGGTTCCGGACCGGATACGTCACCAACGTCTGGCTCAAGGACAACATCGTGAGGAACAACGGCCAGGACGGCTGGTACACCGGCGGCTCCTGCAACAACGAGGGCCGGGGAACCGCGCTGGAGATGGACACAGCTTTCCTGTGTCCCGGCGGCGATCTCACCTCTGCCAACCACTCTGGCCCGGGCGCGGTTACCGAGGTGCCCGCGAACGATCCCCGCTGCGATCTGGCCAATGCTGCCACGATCTTCAATTAGCCCGACATGGCGCGGCTCCAGCTCAGTTGAAACGCGACACGAACGGGCACCATGAACCATGTTGAATCCACTCGACAGACTCGCCGCTTTTGGAGCCAAAAAAATGCATGGACAATCCGAAACCGTCTGGCCCCGGCTGATCATGCGCGCCGCGGTCCTGAGCCTCCTATCGGCAGGCTTGTGGTGTTCCACCCCGACGTTGTCGGGCTGTGGTGGCAAGATCGTCTCGACGCACCCTGATGCTGGTGGGGATGCGGGAGACATCGACGCTGGGGATTGGGATGCAGATGTGGTGGACGTCCGTGACGCAGGATACGAACCCGACGGAGACGCAGGGCCAGAGGGCACGATCACCTACCTGGGGGGCACCGAGTTGTGGACACTGGAGGGCAGCGAAGGGCATCTGCCCTTCGCTGCTACATCGGTGGGCGGCTCTGTGGTTTCCGTGTCGGTGACGGCGACGTCTGATGAGGCACTCTTGCCAGTGGCCAGTGTGCGCGTTCGGTGCGACGACGACGGCTCCGGGGGGTGCGCAGGACACCTGGTGGTAGTGCCCGCTCCGGGCCGGATCGGCAGCGGAAGTGTGGAGCTTCTGTTCTCGAATGAACTCCAGTCGGTCCCCGTGACCATCCAGGTGACGGTGGAGCGCCGGGTGGACATCTCGACGGGGCTGTTCGTGTCACCTACTGCTACCGGGGGGGGAGACGGGACCCTGGCGTCTCCCTGGACGCTGGGCGAGGCGAACGCCAACGCTCAGCCAGGCGACACGGTTGTGCTACTGCCAGGGACCTACCTGAAAGCGATCGCTCCTCGTCGGGACGGCACCGCTGCGGATCCGATCCGCTTCGTGGCCGCCGCCCGGCGCACCGCGGTCATAGAGGAGCTGGGCGGAGAGCCCTATCTACTTTACCTTGAGGGACGCTCCCACGTCGAGGTGAGCGGCATCCGGTTCGAGTCTTCGGGCACGCAGTACCTGGCGAACTTGAACAGTGCGGCGTTCCTCACCCTGAGGGACTGCACCGTTTTGGGTGTGGGGTTTCTTTCCAGGGGAGACGTGCGAATCATTGACTCAAACAACATCGACCTGTACGACAGCCGAATCCAGCGATCCTTCCATAATATCATCGTCTCCAGAAACACGCCGGACATGAGGTTCCAGGGTCTCGTGCTGGATCGGGCAGGCCACACTCCCATGTTCCTCGACTATGGCCTTGACCGACTGATCCTCAGGGGTAACGCCTTCCTCGGGAGTTGGGGAAGGGTGGGCGGCATTTCTGGTGGCCCCGACGGGCTGCTCTACGAGCGCAACGTCATCATGGGCTCGCTGGCGGCGGGACGATCCGCTGGATCGGACATCAAGATGTCCGGTGTAGGGGCCATCATCCGCTACAACAAGGCGCACGACAACGGGCCCAAGTTCCTGTTCAACGTGCGCGACTACCGGGCCGCGGCACAGTACGACCACTGGCGCTTTTATAACAACGTGGTGCACTATAACAGCACAGAGGCTGTCTGGGTGGACAACAAGGGCAATGGTGTGTTCCGAGACATCATCTTCCAAAACAACGTGTTCCTGGACAACGACATTTACAGCGCGGGCTACCACTTTCGGGGTAACCGCATCAACGGTCAGGTACGGATGGTGAGCAACATCTTTTATTGGAGCTTTGGCAGCCAGCCCGATCCCACAGAGGTGGTGGGATGTCCCGACGAGGGCAACCTGTTCCAGGATCCGGGATACGCGGACGTCTCCAGGCGCTCCTACGTGAACCTGCAATCGGGCAGCCCGCTCCCCGAAGGAGGGACACCGATGACGTCCACCACTGCAGCAGGCCAGGGAACGAATGTACCAGTGTCCGACACCTGGTGGATATTCGACGGCTTCGGCCGAGGCGACGAGCAGGGTGACTGGATTCAGGTGGGCAACCAGCGAGCTCAGGTGGTGGAGGCAGACCATGCGGCGGGGACCATCACTGTTGATGCGAGCATCTCGTGGGCCGCGGGGGATCCGGTGAGCCTCGCCTGGGATGGCACCTCGCCGCCCCTGGGTAGCTTCGAGCAGGGAGTTGACCTCGAGCACATGGCCATCGTGTCGTCGGCCGGCACCGTTGGTAGCAGCGAGGTGCTCCGCTTCGAGATCGTGGGGCTGCCAGAGGACGCCCGGGTGGTATGGCACCTCGGAGACGGGACGCGGGCCACGGGCCACGTGGTGGAGCACGTATATTCCGGCGGCGAGGGGCGCTACGGGGTCCGAGCGTATGTGTACGGGGGCATGTCCTGGCAGAGATCAGCCGCGGCCGTGATGGTCTCCGACTTTCCAGCCGGCAGCCCCCTAATCCTGCTCGATTTCGACCGCGACGACGAGATCGCCCTGATCAAGAGCGACTCCTGGAGCCGGCCCCTGCCCGACGTCCGGGTCGTGTCCTCTCCCACGGGACAAGCATGTCGGTTCGACGTATCCACCAGCGATGGCGGCCTGGAGACGCAGTTCTTGCCATTCGCGCCGTGGCACATCGACACCTACCCATACCTGGTTCTGCGATACCGAGCCGATTCGGGATTGAGCCTCGATTTTCTGCTGGAGGCCTATCCAAACACCGGGAGCCTGGCAGAGAGGCTGACCTCCGTGGGTGGCACCGGGGGCGGGGCCGTCACCATTGAGGCCGACGGTCAGTGGCATCGGCTTGTGGTGGACGTGAGCATGGTGAGGAACGCTTTTCCCGAGGCCGAATATCTCCGGGGATTCCGCATTACTGGGCCGGAAGGCCAGGGAATCGGTAAGGGATACGCCTACGATGTCCTATGTGTCGCAACTCAGGAGACCGACTGCCCTTGAGCTTGTGGTTGGTGGGCCAGAGATGCCTCTCAGAGCCAGTGCCTCACTCGTGCAGCCGCCATCTTGATTCACATGGACTGGACTATCACGCTCCGATCGAAACGACTACAGGAGCCCGTGTTTGCGAAGTAGTGCGCGGATATATTTCCGGTCGAGACCGGCCCGTCTGGCCGCCGCGGAGACGTTACCACCCACGTCGGACCACAGCCGACTCAAGTAGTGCTTCTCGAACGTAGTGATGAGTTGATTCTTGGCTTGCCGAAATGGCAACTCCAGCGAAGCATGGAGCGTCATATCAGTCGTCGCACCCTCGGAGCGAGCGAAGTCCGCTGTTGCTGGGAGCTTCACTGGAAGCGGCGCAGGGCTCCCCGGGCTCTCCTGGATACCCATGTCGTCGCCAACGGCTGGCAGGAAAGTGGCAGTGGGAGGCGCATCCTGCAATAGGTTGGGGGCGTCAGAAAGACACCGTTCCTTCGGAGGTGCGATGCGCACGGCGTCTGTGTCGACGGAAAAAGCCGTTCCCGGCAAAGCCATCATTCGTTGCAGCGTGTTGCGGAGCTCTCGTACGTTACCGGGCCAGTCGTGCCGGAGCAGCGCCTCCTCCATATCGGGGGCCAGGAGGCGCTCGGGCGGTGCGCCTCCAGTGATTTCCATGAGCAAGTGGTGGACGAGCAGGGGGATGTCCTCGATGCGCTCGCGCAAGGGGGGTAGATTCACCTGGACGACAGCAAGGCGATAGTACAGGTCCTGGCGAAAACGACCAGCCGCCACCTCCTCCTCGAAATGACGGTTGGTGGCCGCCAGGAAGCGGACGTCAACCCTACTGTGGTGCACGTCGCCGAGGCGCTTGATCTCCCCCGACTCGATCACGCGGAGAAGCTTGCTCTGCAAGGGAAGCGAAAGCTCGCCGATCTCGTCCAGAAAGACCGTTCCTCCATGGGCAGCCTGAAAAGCTCCGCGATGATCTTGCGCGGCGCCGGTGAAGGCGCCGCGGCGATGACCAAATAGCTCGCTTTCCATGAGCTCAGCGGGTATGTTGCCGCAGTCGATCACCAGCCAGGGACGGTCGCGACGCGCGCTGTGAGCATGGATGGCGCGGGCCACGAGCTCCTTGCCGGTTCCGGTTTCGCCCTGGATCAGGACCGGAGCTTCACTCTGTTCAATAGCTTCGAGCATGGCGAACAGCCGGCGCATGGGGAGGCTCACGCCCACCAGATCTCCGTAGGCGTTTCGCTGGGAGGCCGCGATGGTGACATCGTGCTCTAGCGGGAGGATATCGATAGAGCAGCCTCCCACTTGGATACGAGCCCCCAGTGGGAGACGTGCACCTTGAATTGTACGGCCGAGGTAGCCGATGCCGTTTTTCGACCCGAGATCACGGACATCGACACCTCCAGAAGCCATGGTGATCTGGACGTGGAGGCGCGACACGTTGGAGTCGTTCAAGCGCAAATGACAGCCCGGCCCACGTCCCAGCAACAGTGGCTCCCCGTCACTGCGGACCCAGCGCCCCTGGTCCCCTTCCCCTCCCGCTGCTACGTACACGAGACAGCCTTTGGGCACCGGAGGTGCCTTGGCGAGAGAGGGCGCCAAGCGGGTAGCGTCAGCCTCGGTGGGAGAAACGAAGTCGTCCCCAGAAGCGGCGTCCCTGCGTGAACCCATGACAGCTAGAACCTTCCGGAAAGTGAGAGGGAAAGACTATCGCCTGTGATCCGAGGCATGAGTGTTGCAGAACGCTCGTCTCGGCGCCACCGCGTGAAGATAGCGAGCAAAACAGCGGTG
>JAJRWW010000474.1 GCA_024276595.1 Myxococcota bacterium | reverse complement strand
TACCGCACCAAGACCTACTACAAGGCAGTCTCCCCGGACAACGCCGTGATCACCGTGACAGCCTTCAAGCACCGAAACAAGGGCTCCTTGGACTTCTGGACGGCCATCTTGAAACGGGAGATGGTGCTCCAAAAGGGCTACTCCTTGATCGGGTCAAGGCCCGTCGCCAACAGCGCAGGGCTGCAAGGGCGACAGCTCTCTTTCAAGGCCAAAAACGGCTCCACATCCTACAGCTACGAGGCAACCCTCTTCGTGACCAGAAGGTACATCTACGTGATCGAGGCCGCGGCCAAGGCCAAACGATTCAAGGCCCATCGAGGCTCCATAGACGCCATCATCGCCTCCTTCCGCCCGTGAGCCCAGCCTCGCTCCTTTGGGATGCCTTCCTTCGCGGTGGCGCCTTCCTTCGCGGTGGCGCCTTCCATTTCCTCCCGGGTTAAAATACAAAGGGACACGTCCCTCGGAGGAACCATGCGAACCGCTGCGCTCTCACTTCTCTCAATGTCTCTGATCCACTGCGGTGTCCCGGCCCCATCCAACCCCCCGACGCCAGGTCCAGTGGAGCGAGCGCGACCTCGCGCCACACCCGGCCGACGGGCCTCGCCGCCTCGACGGGTAAAGGTCACCTTCGCGGGCTTTTTCGAGGATCGGACCATGCGGGTGGACCTGCTGCACCGGGGCACCGCCAGCACCGAGTCCTACCGAGTGGCCGCGCTGGTGCTGGAGGGGGCCTGGGCCGGCAGCCGGAAGAAGCTGCTGGATCCCTTCCCCTACGGCGCCCACAGGTTCGAGGTGAGGGACCTGGCCTCCGGGGCGCTGCTCTACTCCCGGGGGTACTCCAGCCTCATGTCCGAGTGGCGCACCACGCGGGAGGCGAAGCGGCGCGGCAAGACCCTCTCCGAGTCCCTTCGCTTTCCACGGCCCAAGCGTCCCTTCGAGCTGCGGATCTTCTCCCGGGGCACAGACGGCAAGATGCATCCCATCTTCCGCAAGGGGCTCGACCCTCGCCGGAGAGCTCGCCCCTGGAAGAAGATGCCATCCGTTGTGGTGCGAAGCCTCCACCGGGCGGGCCCCCCACACCAGAACCTGGATGTGCTGATCCTCGGAGACGGCTACACCAGCGCCGAGGCGTCCAAGTTCTGGCGGGATGCGAGCCGGTTCGCGGCGGTGATGCTCGCCGATCCGACCTTTGGGGCCCATCGGGACCGGATCAACATCCGCGGGCTCTGGGTGCCATCTCCGGTGTCAGGGGTGAGCGAGCCCCGCAAGGGTCTACTGCTGCACACACCGCTGGGGCTGAGCTTTGACACCTTCGGCTCGGCCCGCTATCTCATGACCGAGAAGAACCTGGCCCTGCGACGCATCGCTGCCCACGCTCCCTACGACGCCCTTTACATCATGGCCAACACCTCCCGCTACGGAGGCGGAGGCATCTACAACCTCTACTCCACCTTCCCGTCGGACAACGAGTACGACGAGTACGTGTTCATCCACGAGTTTGGCCAGAGCTTCGCCGGGCTGGCAGACGAGTACTTCACCTCCGCGACCTCCACCGAGAACATGTACCGCTCCACCATCGAGCCGGCGGATCCCAACATCACAGCCTTCATCAAGGGCCGCTTCAAGTGGCGAAAGCTGGTGCTCCCCACCACGCCCATTCCCACCCCTCCCAAGGCCAGGTACCGGCACGTGGTGGGCCTCTTCGAGGGCGCTGGCTACAAGGCCAAGGGGCTCTTTCGGGCCCAGCTCGATTGCAAGATGAAGGGCAAGGGGCACGTGGGCTTCTGCCGCGTGTGCGCCAGGGCCATCGGCCGGATGATCGGCCTCTACAGCCGCTGAGGGAGGCAACCATGGGTCACCTCTACCAGACATGCCGACTCGGGTGCGCGGTTGCCGCGCTCCTCCTGCTCTCGGCGCCACCCGGAGCTTGCCATGGCTCCACCGCCTGGGCTAGCCCCGGCCGAGGAGCCGGGCGAGGCCCCCTTCCCAGGCGACTTTTGCCCCTGCTCCCGCGCACCTACCAGGTCCAGGTGCGCCGCGGCGTGGGCTTTGTGGGCACCACCGCTGGCCTGCGCCTCGTGAGCCTGCGAGACCCCTCCAGGCCCAGGGCCCTGTCGACGATGGTGATTCCCGGGTCCGTCCAGTCCATCGCCCTCTCAGCCACCATGGCCTATGTGGCATCTGGGCCCCATGGTGTGGTCCTGGTGGACGTGACCAGGCCCAGACACCCGGTCCGGGTGGGCCGGGTGGACACCCCGGGCAGCGCAAGCTCAGTTGCCATCAAGGGCACCACCCTCTACGTGGCGGATGGCAGCTTCGGAGTTGGAGTCTACGACGTCACCCATCCCAGGAGGATCCGACGCCTGGCCCACGCCTCCATGCGTTGCTATGCCAGGGACCTGGTGGTGCACGGTCGCTGGCTCATTGTGGCCTGCGGCCGGCAGGGTCTGGTGGTGCTCCCCACCCATCGCCCAAGGACCAAGAAGGGCCGCGGCGGTCGGGGGGCCCACAGGCGTGCCTGGCCCGGGAAGCTCATCCACATGGCCTTGCCGGGTGAGGCGCGCCACCTGGCCGTGGGTCCGGGCAGGACCCTCTACGTGGCCGCCGGAGAGGCGGGCTTTCACGTGCTCGACGCCCGCAGACCTCGTCACCTCAAGCGGGTGGCGACTGCAAAGGTGAAGGACTTCGCCCGCGGTGTGAGCGCCTGGGGCAACCTGGTGGCGGTCGCCGACGGCGAGGGGGGCGTGCACCTTTTTGGTTGCGGCAGGCGCACCAGGCCCCGCTTGCTCGCAAGCTACCGCACCAGGCCCAATCGCAGCGCCAACCGGGTGCTGCTCCGCCGCGGCCTGCTGTTGGTGGCCTATGACGCCGCCGGGCTGCACATCCTGGGGGTCAAAAGAAGGAGGCTCCGGCTGCGCGCAGTTTTTCCCCCGAAGCCTCGGAAACGGACGAGGACCACCGCTCCCCAAAAGCAGCCCAGGGCGCGGCGCAAAGGCAAATCCTTTCGAAAGAACTCCAGTCCGTCTGTGCGGCGAAGGTAGAAACGGTGGGGATACAAGGAGGAAACGAGCGCCTGGAACCTGGCGCTCCACCAGGTGGCCAGGCCGCGCCAGCCGCTACTTGATGTGCTTCTTGATGCACTCGGCGTACTTCTTGCAGTCCTTCTCCTTGAGGCACTTGTTGATCTGGCTGGCGTCCGAGCCAAAGCCCTTCTTCTTCTTGCAGTCCTTCATGCAGGCGCCATAGCCGGCCTCCTGGACCTTCTTGAGCGCACCCATCTTCTTGATCTGATCGATCTTGGCCTTGTCCATCTTGCCCGAGGCCACCAGCACCTCGCCAACGCACTCCTTGAAGGTCTTGCCGCACATCTTGTCGCAATCCACCTTCAGATTGCTGCATCCAGAGGCACCAAACGCCAACAGCAAACCAAGGGTGAGGCCAATGAAGGTCCTTTTCATGTCTCTGATCCTTTCTGGGGCGCCGAGCGCCTGAGGTTGTAGAGCGGTCGAGGCGGCACATTAACAAAGTTACGTTCAGCGGTAAACCACCTCGAAGGCGACCTCGCCCGCTGCCAGCCACCTGGCACCGCGGCTGCCCTACGGCCGGACCCGGGAGACTCCTCCCTTTCGCACCAGCACCCTTCGGCGCCGCGCCTTGCCCCCGGCCCCTCTCACACGGAGCGTGTACTGGCCCACCGGAAGATAAAACGCGTGACGACGATAGCGCCCGTCCCAGTAGACACGGGTACTCTTCCCGTGGGGGCGGACCCGGCCAAAAGCCAGGTCCAGCCGCACATCCTGCCCCGGCGCCCGGACCTGGAAGACCTCCTCGTGCCTGAGATGGGGCCAGCGGTTTCGCAGGAGCAGCTTGTGCTCCCCCAGGGCGACGCGATACGCCTTCAGGGGTGGCTCAAGCCCGATGGGCTGGCCGTCGAGCAGCACATCCTTCACCTTGACGTTGGTGGCCAGCCAGAGATAACCCCAGTCCGGCGAAAGGGCGAGCTGGAACATCCGGGCATCGGTGGCGCCTGGCCCCGGCGCCCTCACCTTGCGCCGCAAGACCTGATAGCCCCTCATGGCAAGGGAGACCGTGTACTCCCGGCCAGGCTTCAGCCCCCTCAGCACCAGGGGAGTCCTGCCCCGGAGCTGGCGGTCGATGCTCACCTGCGCCCCCTTGGGGCTGCTAAAGACCTTGAGCGTGGCGGGCAGCAGCCGGAGCCCAAGGGACACCACGGCCCGGCTTCCAGCCCGCACGCGCGCAGACACCGGCTCCGCCGGGCGGTAGCCCCTCTTGCTCGCGGTCACCGTGTGCGGCCCGGGCGCCAGGCCAAAGATCAGCAGCCCCTTGGGGGAGCTCCTCCCGCGAGGAACCCCGTCAACGGCAACCACGGCCCCGGAGGGCGTGGTCCTCACCAGGAGCTGACCCCGAGGCGCGGGGGCGCTCCTGTTCCACAAGAGGATGCCCCCGGCCACCAGCAGCACCAGCACGGTGAGCGCCAGCACCAGCTTCACCGAGAGGGGAGTGGAGGAGGGGCGGCCGCCTGCCGCTGAGACCGAGATCCGCTGCCGGCCTGCCAGCACCGGCACCCTCGAGACGTCTGCTCGCTCGGACAGGAAGCTGATGTGGGTCAGCCGCAGCTTGGGAGCCCTCAGGTCGAACAGAGCGACGACCTCCGTGGCCACCCCGGGGGAGACATTGAAGATGAGCTGGCTCACGGAGCTGCACACCAGATACAGCCCGAGGCCTGCTCCGGTGCCCGTGTCCTGGCTCAGGGGGCGGGCAGAGGTGAGGCAGCGGCTCACGTACTCGATGAGCGTGGACTTCTCCAGGGCGCCAAAGTGATCGGTGACCCCCAGGGCGAACATCTCGCCATCGCAGGCGTACTGGAGCACCAGCCGGTCCCTGGGCAGACCGCCATCCTCGGCCACCTTCGCCCCGGATGGCTCGATGATGCCCTGGGCGCTGGCCACCAGGGGCGCGTCGTAGAGGGCGTTCATCAGCAGCTCGTCAGCCACACGCTCGATGTTCTCCAGATACTTGCGACGCACGTTCATGGCCCGGGCAAAGGAGGAGATGGTGCCCATGGCGACGGCCTTCTCGTGGTAGTCGCCAATGAGGGTGACGTGGGCCCGCACGCCATAGGGCAAGTACCTCTCCAGCCCGAAGATGTTTCCGTAAAAGTTCCTGCTGGCGATGCCCGCCAGGGTGGCGCCATCGGCCGCCCCCACCGATGCCACTGAGCTGACCTGCTCCAGGGAGAGGGGGCCCAGCATGTCCCGGATGCCCGGTCTGGGCACCAGCACCGCCAGGCGGCGCCCACCCTTGATGATATTGGCCAACCTCTGGATGTTCTCGTCCGGCAGGCTGTGCGCGTGGTAAAAGACCAGGAAGGCCTCCTGCAAGTGCGGGTAGGCCTGCTTCAAGGTCTCCACCGCCTGCACCGAGCCCCCGGCAGCGGTGAGACCGGTGACCAGGCGGCGCAGAAACTGCCGCTCACCAGAGATCGCCAGGGCCGTGCTGCTGGGCATATATGCTCCCGATGGGATCATGCGCGAAAACCGTGGCCTATCCAGCCACTTCGCTCCCCATGGTTATACCAGTTTATACCAGACAACGGTCGGGATCTCGACAGCTCCCTGGCTGCTTGAGTGAGCCACCCGACAGAAATGTCAACAAGCGAACCGCTGGACTGGCAACGGGCGTGAGGTGACCGGGTCGATCCGGAGGGTGAGGCTGCTGTGGGGTCCAGGAGAAATGGTGCAGATCCCAACCCCTTTCCGGGCTCCCTCCTCGCTCTGAGCCACTGCCTCGACTGCCTCCCCACAGCCCTCGCCCTCAACCTCATACTCGAGCGAAGGTCCAATAGTCAGGTTGTTTCACTTTGCAGGCCAAGGCTCATGCTGAGGCTGCGTGGACACATTCCAGGCGACAGCAACCTTGACACTCACCGCTGCCCGCCCCCGGAGGTGTTGCGCGTGGAGCTCGGACGCTCGCACCATGCGCACTTTAACCTGATACACCACGCCAGCGGGTTCAAGGCCGATTGCCATCTGTTCACTGGAGACGAGCTGCACCGTTGGGCCTTCGATCATCGTCAGGCAGTGGTTGGACCGGGAATGGCACGCAGGGTGGAGCGGGCGTGGCGCTCATCGCTTTCATCGCTTGACGTGGGAGCTGCCGGACCGTAGATTATGAAAGTGAGTAACATGTTGCTCATAGAGGGTGTCCAGAGAGGTCCAGAGATGTCCCGATTTCAGGCGAAGACAAACGCGGTTCTCGATGCAGAGCTCGAATGCCTCCGGCGTGAGCTCGGGCTCCGGGCCAACCAGAAGGCCGATCTCCTCCGGGAGCTGACAGCCTTGGCGGCATGGGTGATCCGCCAAGCGACCGAAGGGCGAGCTGTTGTCGCCCGCGGCGAGGACGATGTGCGCGAGCTGGAGCATCCTGTCATCGAGCGGATCCGGCAACGCCACGAGCAGGCGACGCCGCTACCGACCCGCATCCAGCTCAACGACGCCGAGACCCGCCGGCTCGCCGAGATTCTCGATCGTGGCTTCGACCCGCCGCCCGCTCTGATCGCGTGCCTGCGCCGGCTAGCCGACCCGGAACGAATGGCGCCCGAGCTCACCTGGGCCGACGAGTCGGCTTGACCGAATGTCGACGCCAAGCGTTGTTGCGCTGGCGCGCAAGCACCGCTCGCTGCTCAAGGACTTCCGCAACCAGGAGCCGTCCTTGGTGGAGTACTTGCGGCGGTTCGCCCTGCGCCACGCTGAGAAGGACCTGCTGTCGCGGACGTACCTCGCGATCCACGAGGAGGGAGGCGTGGACCGCCTCGCGGGCTACTTCAGCCTCTCCACGGTAAGCGTCGAGCGAACGTCGGTCGAGGAGCTGCCCACCCTGTGGAAGCTGCCCAGGTTTCCGATCCCCGGCGTTCTCCTCGCACGCCTCGCAGTCGACGCGCGCGTCCAGGGCCAGGGGCTCGGCCGCCACCTGTTCGAGGAGGCGCTCGGGCTCACGCTGGAGCTCGCAACATCCGGCCCCGTGGCTTTCCGCCTCTTCGTCACCGACGCGATCAACGAGGACGCCGTCCGCTTCTACGAGCGCTTCGGGCTGTGCCGGCTGTCCGATGCGTTTCCGGCCCGCATGGTGCTCGACATCAAGCCGCTTCTCGGGCAGATCCCGTGACAACCGCAGCGTCAGCGGTCACGCGGTACGCCGGTGGCGAGCGAGCGGTGCGCTTCCTGGAGAAGGCCCTGCCAGCGCCCTGCGAACCGAGGACCCTGAACCGCGCCGCGCGAGATCACATGGCCAATAACCCCGGCTTCGCCCTCGATGTCGCGCTCACCTCGCCCAGGTGGCTCGCCACGGGCTGGGCCTACGAGATCACCAGCCTCGACGTCCACGCGGCCCACGACCACGCCACGCAGGCAGCCGAGGCTCTGGGATGGGCGCAGGGGACGCGCGCTCGCATCCGCGGGATCGTCACGGGCGATCACTCACCAGGGATGTTCGTCCGCCAGGTGCCGGGCCGCGCCCACTCCTCGCTCTGAGCCACTGCCTCGACTGCCTCCAAGCAGCCCTCGAGCAAGAAATTGTCGTATGGGTTCTGCCATCTTGCGCTTCAGAACCACAACCAAGCGCCAACCTGCCGGTGCACATGCACCGGCAGGCGACGAGTGTCGCCGGGCTGAGGGGAGGGGGGCCCGCGGGCCACGGGTAGTGGCCTGCGGGGGAGGGGGACCGCAGAGTCCCCCTCTACAGTCAGCCTAGCGAGGCCCCACATACGGGCAAAATCACCAACACCGGCGCACACCCCTGGTCGACACCCCCTCGTCGCTCTGAGGCGCAGCCTCGCTAGCGCGTGAGGGTGAAGCTGTCCAGCTCGTCTCCGTCGATGTCTGTCGCCCGGAAGGTGGCCTCGGCGCCGGACACGTCTACCTGCACGAAGTGCCAGGCGGACTCGTACACCACGATGTGCTCGAAGTTCTGCTGGAAGGAGTCGAGGGTCGCGCCGCCCCCTCCCGTAATGATCCAGGTCACCCCGTTTCTCTCCCCGCGCTCGTAGTCGTGGGTGTGGCCGTTGAAGAAC
>JAJRWW010000473.1 GCA_024276595.1 Myxococcota bacterium | reverse complement strand
TTGTCGTCGGTGAGGATGCGGGTGAGAAAGAGAGAGGCGGTCTTCTCCTGAATCTCGACCCCCCGCCTGTTCAGCTCGATGATGTAGTCCAGCGCGTCGCGGTAAAACAGCAGGAACTCGTCAGCATTGTAGCCCTCCCGCGCCCAGATCTTTTCACCGAAGCCGAAGGGGTTCAGGGGGCGCAGGTGCACCACCTTGAAGCCCCTCTGGAGGTACTCGTCCACGAGCTCCCTGCCGCGCTGGAGGGTTCGGCGCGAGATGGTGGCCAGGGCGTTGACGTAGGCCAGGGATGTGTCCAGGCCGCGGGCCTTGTAGGCCGCGTTGATCTTCTCCATCCAGGCCACGGTCTGCGCGTGGCTGCTGCCCCCGCGCATGGGCCTGTTTCGGTCGTGGATCTCGGCGGGACCGTCGAGGGATGTGCAGATCATCACCCCGTTGTCGATGAGGAAGTCCAGCTTCTCGTCGTCGAGCAGGCTCAGGTTCGAAACCAGCGTAAAGTCCACCCGCCTGGACTGGGCGTCGGCGAGCTGGCCGGCATACTCCACCGTGGAGCGCACCACGTCCCAGTTCACGAGGGGCTCTCCCCCCTGGAACTCGATGGTCAGGTTGGGCGAGGGGCTCTGGAAGATCACGTCCACGCACTGGCGTGCCGTCTCCACGGTCATGTCGAACTCGCTGCGACCCAGGGCCTTGCGCGAGGCGTGGCAGTAGCGGCACTGCTGGTTGCAGCGAAGGGTGGTGATGAGGATGTGCAGAAGCGGCCCCTGGAACAGGTGGTCGCTTCGGTGGCGGATTCGTTCGATGAGGAGGGCCTCTGCCTGGGGCGTGAGCACGAACCCCTTGTACGAGAGCTCCTGGTAAAGTGGCCCATCTTTGTCCAGGTTGCCCCGCAGAAAGGCGTCCAGGTCCTCCGGCGTGATCCACAGATGGGCGCCCATGTCGTTGGTGACAAGCAGGCGCCCATGGCCGATCTGGCGAAAGCGGAAGTGAGCCACGTCCGGGTTTCGAATCTGCGGGATGGAAGGCTTGCTCATCGGTTCCTCGCTGCGCGGCTGAGGGCGTAGTTGGCAAACTCGTTGGCGAGCTGGTCGAGGGGGACATCTTCGGCAGGGACCAGCAGCACCAGGTGGTGCTCACCCTGGCGCTTTACGGTGATCGAGGCCAGCTCGTCAAAGGCATCGACCGTTTCAGCAATTGCCCTAGTGGGGTAGATGGACCGGTGCAGCTTGATGGTGCGAGAGCGCCGAGGCTTTTTTTTCGCTGGCTCCCTGGTCGCTGGCCTCCTTGCAGCGCTCTTCTTCGCCGCTGGCCTCTTTGCAGCGCTCTTTTTCGCCGCTGGCCTCCTTGCAGCGCTCTTCTTCGCCGCTGGCCTCTTTGCAGCGCTCTTTTTCGCCGCTGGCCTCTTTGCAGCGCTCTTTTTCGCCGCTGGCCTCTTTGCAGCGCTCTTTTTCGCCGCAGACTCAGGCGTCCTGGCCCGGTTCTGGCTCCTTGGCTTGCTGCTGGTCCTCTTGCGCGTCGAGCCCTTGGTCGCTGCCATACTTTTCCTCCCACGGCACGGCGATCCCCAGCGGGTCGTCGAGGTAGTCGTCGTCGTCGCCCAGATCATCGAAGTCGTCGTCGAAGCCGTAGTCGTCGGTGGGACCCTCGGCGCTCCAGAGGGCGCGCCCGATGATCATCTCGCGTACCTTTCCGGTGCGCTTGGCGATGCGTGTTCGGAGCACCTGGTGAAGCAGCTCGCTGGAGAAGTCCCCGGCCAGCCTCTCCAGCTCACCCCTGTCGAGGGGCTCCTTGCCCCGGAGCACGATCACGATCCTCCGGTCAGCGGTCTTGTCCAGGTACACGTAGCACCGATCCAAGAAGACATAGCTGGCGCCGTAGACCGCGTCCATCGGGTAGGTGCTTGTGCCGATGTCCCACTTGATCTCGTTCTTCCTGGCGTTCACTGTCGGGGTCATGGGCCTGCCCTCCGGGAAGTTGCCGGATCATTACTTTTGGAGGTCATGACCGGAAAAGTCAACAACATTGGGAGCTGCGCTCCAGGTGCTCGCCGAGGGGGGGCGTTGGGTGGGTCAAGGAGTCGCAAGCAGCGCCTTGCACTTCCGGGCTGCCTTGCGGGCGGGCTTGCTCCTGAGGCGAGCCAGCCAGGCGCAGCTCTTGCGGGCCTCCTTCGCCTTTCCCTGGGCGAGCTGAGCGGCCGCCAGGTGCAACCAGGCTGCCCAGTGTCGCGGCTCCAGCTTGGCGGCGCGACGGAAGGCCTTGCAGGCGGCCGAGAGGTCCTTGCGCATGGCCGCCAGGTATCCGAGGGCGAAGTGGATCTGTGCGGCAAAGGGGCGGCGGGCCAGCACCCGCCGCAGCGCGCGGGTGGCCTCCCCAAAGCGCCCGGCCCGGATGAGGGTGAGGCCGTACTGGAGCCGCGCGTCCAGGTTGCCCGGCTGCTTCTTGCAGGCCCCGGCCAGAGCCTGCAGGGCCCCCTTCAGGTCCCCTCCAACCCGGCGGAGCATTCCCTCGGCCACCAGCACATGCACGGCGCCTGGGGCTCGGAGCCTGGCCTGGCGGAGGGCGCGTCCTGCGGCGGCCTTCCGTCGCAGGGCGACCGAGACCATGGCCAGGGCCGACCAGGCTGGCGCGAGCTGTGGCCGGGAGGATGTGACCAGGAGCAGCTCCTGGCGAGCTTCTCGATACAAGCCACCCTGAAAAAGGGCTCTGGCCCGGTTGAAGCGGGCCTGGTGGTATCCCGGGTCCACGTCCAGGGCGGCCTGGAACCTGGTCGCCGCCGGGCGCCATCTCCCGCGCTGCAGCTCCAGCACGCCGAGGTTGTTCTGGGCCTCAGCGAGGTCCTCGTCGAGGGCCAGGGCCCTTGTGAAGAGCTCCCTCGCGCGAGCGCTCTCCCCTCGGGCCAGGGCTACCAGCCCCAGCCCGTTCAGCGCCTCGGCGGAGCCGCGGTTGTACGCCGCTGCCACGCTGAAATGGGCCTCGGCGCGGTCCAGGTCTCCGGCCCCAAGCTGACGGGCCCCCTGGCGCAGGTGCACAAGCTCTGCGCGGGGCCGCCTGGGAGGGCGCACGAGACAGCTCGCCCAATGGGCAAAGAGAAGAAGCAACGCGACAAGAGCGATTCTTGGATGAGACTCGCAGGCCTTGGACATGGACGCCTCCTCGGCAGGTGGTTTTTTGGGGGGCCGTGGAGGTTATCGTCTCCTGAGCGAAATGGTTGCTCCAGGAGCCATTCTATCGTCCGGAGACGGTTGGAGGGGATGCGTGCTCTGGCCACTGCGAGCAGGCCCTGGCTTCAAGGTGTTGAGATCAGGGAGGTTTTTCCTCGTGGTGTTGCGTGGTCTGGGAGGCGGTGAAAACTGCGTCAAGTTTTGGTCGAATTTCACGTATAATCTCTCCGTTTCAACCCACAGAGGCGGGCCGTCTCTCTTTTGCGGAAAGGAAGATGCATGTCAAAGGTAAGTAAGCTGTTGGTGATGCTCACGCTGGTGGGCGGCATGAGCGCAGTGTCCGGGGGCTGCACAGTGGGCGTGTCGGCAGAGCCAACCCTCGCCACATCCTACTACAGGCCGCTTTATTACCAGGGCTATCCGGTCTACTACACGGTCACAGGTGTCCCCTACTACTATGTGAACGGTGCCATGGTGTACATCCCGCGGACCTACGTGGGGTACGGCAGGTACTACAACCACTGGCGCGTCCACCGCGTCCACTACCGCCGCTGGTACCGCGCTCGGGGCTACCGCTATCGCCGGTACCGGACGAGACGCTACCGTCGGTCGCGACGTCGCAACAGAAGGCGGGTTCGACGCCGGCACAGACGTCGTCGGCGCTAGCTCTGCTCGCCAGCCCTCGGCCGGAGGCCGCCCACTCCGAGCGCCTCCGGCCCTCTTCGGTCAGCTCGCCCGGCCCCAGCAGTGGGCGTCGATCCCCCTCCAGATGCCAAATGACATCCTCGCCCCAAAAACCCACCACCGCCGCTTTGTGGACGCCCCTGGGTGAGGGGGTGGTGCGGTGCGATCTGTGTCACCACCGTTGCCGCCTGGAGCCGGGAGAGCCAGGTCTGTGCCACGTTCGGGTGAACCGCGGTGGCGAGCTTCTCACGCTCTCATACGGGAGGCTGGTATCGGCCAACGTGGATCCCATCGAGAAAAAGCCCCTCTTTCACGTGAAGCCGGGCAGCACATCCATGTCTGTGGCCACGGTGGGGTGCAACCTCTGCTGCGCCTTCTGCCAGAATCACTCCATCGCCGCCTGGCCGCGGAGAAACCCTGGACAGGATCTGCCAGGAGAGCTCATGGGGCCCGAGGAGGTGGCAGAGGCGGCGCTCGCGGCTGGCTGTGCGTCCATCTCGTACACCTACACCGAGCCGACAGTCTTCTGGGAGTGGGTGAGGGACACGGCAGAGGCCGCCCACCGCCTCGGGCTCCTCAACTGCCTGGTGACGAACGGGTACATGACCTCCGCGGCGCTGGACCATGTGGGAGACCTAATCGACGCGGCCAACGTGGACCTCAAGGGGCTCGACCCGGAGCGCCAGGTCAAGGTCACAGGCGGTCGGCCTGGCCCGGTGGTGCGCAACATCCGGGAGCTGCGGCGGCGGGGCATCTGGGTGGAGGTGACCACGCTGATTGTCCCTGGGCTCAACGACAGCGAGGGTGAGCTCCGTGCCATGGCGGAGCTCCTGGCGGACCTGGACCCGGACATGCCCTGGCATGTGAGCCGTTTTCAGCCCAGCAACGAGATGAGCCACCTCCAGGCCACGCCCCCGGAGACCATCCGCCGGGCTTGTGGGTGGGGCAGGGCGGCGGGGTTGCGGTTCGTCTACGCGGGCAACCTGTGGGGGGACGACAGCGAGTCCACGCGCTGTCCGGCCTGCTCGAAGCAGCTCATCGGGCGGCGGGGCTTCCGGCTGGGCGTGGTGTCCATGGGGGGTGGGCGCTGCGGAAGCTGCGGGGAGACCATCCCCGGCCTGGGGATGCCATGAGTGGTCAACGGCGTCTTTGGACAGTGCGCGACGTGCTTGGCTGGACCACCGAGCGCTTCACGGAGGAGGGCCTGGAGTCTCCACGGCTGGACGCAGAGGTGCTGCTCGCCCACTCCCTCCAGGTGGAGCGCATGGGCCTCTACCTGGACATGGACCGCCCCCTGGATCCGGCAGAGAGGGGTCGATACAGGGAGCTGGTGCTCCGGCGGCTCGATCGGGCGCCAGTGGCCTATCTGGTGGGACAGAGGGAGTTCTGGTCCCGTGCCTTTGCCGTGGACTCGCGGGTCCTGGTGCCCCGGCCGGACACGGAGATCCTGGTGGAGCGGGCCCTGAAGCTCATCGAGCAGGTCAGGGCGCCCCGGGTGCTGGACGTGGGCACGGGCAGCGGGATCATCGCGGTGACCCTGGCGGCTGAGCGGCCCGACGCCGAGGTGCTGGGCGTCGACATTAGCGCGGACGCCCTGGATGTGGCCGCGGCCAACGCAAGGCGCCATGGGGCAGATGTCCGCTTCCTGGCTGGAGACCTGCTTGACGCCCTTGACGCTGGCGAGCCGCCCTTTCACCTGGTGGTGGCCAACCTCCCCTACATTCCTCAAAAAGACCGTGCCGGGCTGGCCCCGGAGCTGGCCGCGGAGCCGCCAGGGGCGCTGTTCGTGGAGGGCGACGGCCTGGGGATCATCTCGCGCCTGGTGAGGGCGGCCCCGAGGTGGCTGGCCCACCCGGATGGGGCGCTGGCCTTGGAGGTTGGCCAAGGCCAGGCAGAGGCCGTGCGCGCCTTGTTGGTGGAGGCCGGCATATCGGAGGGCGTGAGCATCCACCGAGATCTGGCTGGTGTCGAGAGGGTGGTCTCGGGCCGTCTCGCGCTGGGGTGAGCTGCCGGGCACCGCCTCCTTCCACGCCGGAGCTGGCCCCGGTGGGCTGGCCATGGGCCCTCATCGTGGGCCTCGCGTCCAGATCTCGCTGGGCATTGGCTGGGCTCCCTTGGGTGGCGGCACTCCCAGGGCCGCTGCCACCGCGGCGGCCACCTGGGTCATGTGGAGCGCTCCCAGGCGCCTTTTCTTCACCCCCGGTCCCGCCGCCAGGAACACCCCCCGCATCTGTGGCAGGTCGCTCCGAAAGCCACTGGTGGCCAGGCCCCTGGGCCACGCCAGCAGGGTCTTGCTGCGGCGGTGGCTGAGCGAGAATCCGGGGGAGGCCTGGACGAAGATGTCGCCAGCGCTTGCGGGCAGCCCCAGCCTCTCGAGCTGGGAGGCGGTCACCACCCGGCCCTGCCCGAAGACCAGCCTCCCCGCCACCTTGAGCCTGGCCAGGCGTGCAGCTACCGCGGCCGCAGGGGCGCCCCCGGGCAGGTGCACCAGGCCTGCGCCCCCTGAGGTGACCACCTTTGCGGGCGGCTCCATGCCTGCCAGGGCCGCTCGCAGGGAGACGTCCCAGCGCACCGGGAGAACCCCGTGGTCGCTTGCCAGCACTACCCGGGTGCGGCGCAGGTCCAGCCCGTCCAGGATCAGGGCCAGGCGGTGATCCACCTGGCGCAGCCCCTGCTCCAGGGCGTGGCGGAACCTGGCCATGTCACCGTGGCTCAGATCCTGTCTCCTGGGGCCGGCCAGGAGCTGGCGCGCCAGGGATCCCACCACCCCGAGGTAGATGATGGCCAGGTCGAAGGTGTCTCCCCGGCCCAGCAGGCGAGCCAGCTCCACCGCCGCGTCCACCTCGGCCAGGCCGGTGCGCACAAAGAGGCTCGCATGGATGATCCCGGCCGAGAAGCTGTGCTCATCCGCCACGGCGGGGCGAACCACCCCGGCCCGATCCAGCGCACGCAGGAAGGATGCCGGGCGTGCCAGGCTCACGGCCGTGGGAGAGACGTAGAAGCGCGCCCTGCCGGTGCGGCCGTCGAGGCTGCGCAGGATCAGACGGGTCAGCCGCCGGGGGGCCTCCGTGCCATCCGGGAGCTTGCCGCCGGGCCAGAGCAGGTCCCGGGCGTCACCGGGCGCCAGGACAGGCTCCCCGCCCCTGAGGGAGGCGCCCGGGGGAAGAGAGAGAACCAGTCCTTTGGAGCGGCCGGGGTCGCGGCGCATCTGGACCCGGACGCGGCGGGCTCCCCTCGCGCGCCGTCCCACTCGGAGCCACAGGCTGGCAGGCTGGCTCCCGGGGCCGACCCGCAGATCCAGCTCTGGCTCGGGCCGGCTGAGCCACCCGCGGGTGGGATAGCAGACCTTGCGGAGCAGCGCCAGGGGAGGCTCGTCGCACGTGGTGCCAGCCACTGCCCAGGTCACGGTGCGCAGGCCCATTCGGGGCGCCAGATCCATCAAGGTCTCGGCCGCGGGCCGCTCTCGGAGGCCGCTCACTCGCCTTCCCTGGCGGTAGTAGCGGTTGGACAGGATCCCGTGGCCGCTCGGGTCGAGGCCTGTGAGCATGGTCGCCAGATTGGGAGCAGACACGCTCGGCTCCACGGGGATGAGACCAGAGGACCTGGCCCCCCTGGCCATGCGAGCCAGGCCCCCGGAGGCGACCAAGGAGCGCGGGGCAGGGGGCTGGCCCGGGAGAAAGCGGCCCTCTCGGAGCCAGCGGTCCAGCCAGCGCGAAGGGAGACCGTGGAGCTGGATCAGCACCGTGCGGTGGGTGTCGGATGCCCCAGGAGC
>JAJRWW010000472.1 GCA_024276595.1 Myxococcota bacterium | reverse complement strand
GGAGGGACAAGGCTGGAGGGACATTGAGCAACTTCGACGTCGCAGTGGGGCTGGATGAGCAGGAGCTGGACAGGCTCCTCTCCCAGCTCCTGGATCACCCCGGAGTGAGGCAGAGGATCGCTCGCGGGTCCACGCAGACCGACACCCCGGTGGGGAAGATCCAGATCTCGTGGGAGGTTCTGGAGCCGCCCAGGATCTCCTTCGAGCCGGCGGATCCCGACAGGTGGCGCGGGGCGGTCAAGGGGCTCCACGATCGGACCCTCCCGCAGCAGAACGTGCTCACCCTGGTCTGTCCGCGGCTGCGCGCCAGCCTCCAGTACGCGGACGGCGCCCGGGAGGAGGACACGGTCGAGGCGCACCTGTACGTGCACCTGGCCATGGCAGACGGCACAGTCACCTTGGACCCGTACGGGGTCTGGGTAAACCCTGCCACCCTCACACAGATCCAGCCCAGCGCCATGAACGCCCTGCTGTTTTTCGGCCTGGAGATGGCGGAGGAGGCGCTCCGCTCCATCTCGCTGCCTCCCTGGCCACGGGAGCTGGGGGTGGACCTGGGGCCGCCGGTGGCGCTCGTGGAGGGCCGACGGCTGCTGCTGGGGGCGTGCCTGGCACCCGGCGAGGTGGACCTGGCCGACGGAACCTGGCCCGAGGGAGGCCTCTTTCTGCTGGCGAGCCACGACCTCGTCAACGAGATCCTCAGGGGGCAGCTCCACCGGGTTCTGGGCAAGACATTCTCCTGGCGACGGGAGGGGCTCCGCGGCCTTGGACGCCGCAAGGCGGCGGTGGTGGAGGGCAGCGTGGAGGTGCTAGAGGCAGACGTGCAGGTGGACGCCAGGGAGCTGACCCGCCTGGGAGGTGCTGGCCGCGTGACCTTGGGAGCGAGCGCCCTGCTTTCGCTGCTGGAGGCGCTGGGCCTTTCGGCGCTGGTGCGGCTGCTGGAGAGGCTCCACCTGGCCTGGGTCGGCCTGGGCTACTCGGCCCGACCAGTGCCCTCTCGCCTCCACCTCGGGGCGGAGCTGCGCCTGGACGACCGCAGGGTTGGAGTGAGGATCGGGGGCTTTCGCAGGTGCACCGCGTTGCTGTGGCCGCGGGGGAGCCTGCCCACCATCCTGCTCTCGCTGGCCCTGTGGCCCCTGGCGCAGCTATTGACCATCGTCGCGTTGCTGGTGGTGGTGCCCTACACAAACCGCCGAAGGCCGACGCTGGACCTGCTGCAGGTGCCCCCGGTCACCGTGACCCTGCTGGGAGCTCCGCTCAGCATCGCCCTTGGCAGCCTCTCGGCCGCCACCTTCCGCTCCAGTCTGCTCCTGGGCGGCAGCGTGGACCTGAAGGGCCACCTGTAGCCCAGCAGACCTTGCGGACCGCGTGCAGTCCAACCATGGGCGACCGCGCCGAGTAGATCCCGTTTTTTTGCCCGGATTTTTGGGCCGTGTTATCCAGGTAGACGAGGCGCCGAGGGATCAGGCGCATGGATGGAGGAACACCCAAATGGAATCGGGCGTCGTAGCAACCAAGCCTCTGAAGATCAACCAGCGGGTGCCGTTCATGGTGGAGGTGGGGGTCGTGTCCCAATCTGCCATGGGTACCAGGCAGTACCTCGCCATGAACCTGGGCAAGGGGGGGATCTTCCTCAAGACCCTGCTGCCGCTGGAGCCTGGCACCATGCTGCGGTGCGCCTTCAGGCTGCCCGACGGTGGTGCGCCGATCATCGCCAACGCCAAGGTGGCCTGGACCCGGCGCGGGGCAGAGGCGCGAGCTCATCCGGCAGGCATGGGCATCCGCTTCATCAACCTCGCCAAGGACGACCAGCTCCGGCTCCGACGGTTCGTCACCGACTTCGAGAGCTAGCGAGGCTGCCCATAGGACCGAGGAGGGCCGCGCTCAGCTCTGCTGGGCGCCGGGCTCCTCGACCTTGCTCTTTTCGATCTCGGCTCGAACCTCGTCCATGTCCAGCGCCCGCACCTTGTCGAGGATCTCCTCCAGCATGTTCTCGGGGAAGGCGCCAGCCTCCTTGAACAGCAGCACTGAGTCTCTGAATATGGCCAGGGTGGGGATGGAGCGGACCTCGAAGGCCGCCGCCACGTCCTGCTGGGCCTCGGTGTCGCACTTGGCAAAGGTCATGTCCGGGTAGCGCTCGGAGACCTTCTCGAAGATGGGCCCAAAGGACTTGCAGGGGCCACACCAGGAGGCCCAGAAGTCGATCACCAGCATGGGGCTCTCGTCCACCAGCTTCTCTAGGTTGTCTTTTGTCAGCTCTGTGTAGGCCATTTGGTGCCCTCCTATGGGGATAGCATAAGCACAGTTGATCCCTTGTGAAGCTCTCGGTTCTCCTGGATAGGTGCCAGGGGCGAGCCCGTGCCCGGCTTCTAGGGCGAGCCCGTGCCCGGCATCAGGCGCGCGCCGTGTCCTCGAAGCGGCTGCTGTGCTCCCTGGCGGCCCCTTCGGCCGCCACCGCCTTCCGCCTTGGCCACCAGCGGAATACTACCCAGTAGGAGAACCAGCCCACGCCAACACCGGCGATGGCGTCCACCAGGTAATGCTGCTTGCAGGTGTGCACGGTGACGAGCACGCCAAACCAAAAAAGCGTGCTAATCCACTTGAGGTGGTTGTTGTCGTCTGTCCACAGCCCCAGGGCGCACAGAGTCATTATGCAAACGTGCTTGGATGGGAAGGTGTTGTTTGGCGGATCCAGGACCCAGAACCAGCGCAGCGCCTCCCCCGTGAGCCCTGTCCCCGAGTCCAAGGGCCGCGGGAACGTGGAGGGGATGATGAAAAAGAAGATGGTGCAGATGGTCTGGCCGATGATGATGGCCAGGCACGTCTTGTAGAAGGTCTTGGTGTTCCGAAAGGCAAAGACGCTGAAGAAGATGCCGGCCAGATATCCAGGGAAGTAGATCCAGAAGGTCCAGCGTATGAAGGGGATGGCGCTGTCGATGGGGTTCGACAGATCGTTCTGGCGGTGGGCGGTGAGCCGCGCCGCGTTGAAGTAACAAAACGATACCAGGCCCACAATGGACGCCGCGATGGCGAACTTCCAGCAGTACCATGCCAGCCGGTTCACCAGCCGCGGCTCTTCCATCCAGCGCCCGGCGGCGCGAAGCTTGTTTGCAAGGTCAGACACGGGTCATTCATATATGCGCGATACGGTGCCCGGATCAAGCGAGAAAGAGGCGCCTTCTGCACGGAAGAAGCCCAGTTTTCGCGCTCCACGTTGCGCGGCGAGCCAAAATGGCTCAAGCTCACTCGGAGGAGATACACGAATGGCCATACGAAGACCTGTGCTTTGCTGGCTCACGTTGACACTTCTTGTTGCGGCTCTGAGCTCCTTTTCAGTGGCGGAGGCGGGCAAGCCCGGGCCCAGGCCAGGGAAGGCCACCCTCTCGAGCAAGGGCGCTCGGGCCCCACACCCGTACCTGGGCAACCTGAACGCCAAGGT
>JAJRWW010000471.1 GCA_024276595.1 Myxococcota bacterium | reverse complement strand
GGCTGCAAGCACCACGGGCGCCCCTGCAAGGGCGGCTGCAAGCACCACGGGCGCCCCTGCAAGGGCGGCCGCAAGCACCACGGGCGCCCCTGCAAGACGGAGAGGGGCCCCAGCACCTGAGCCGGGGCGGTGGCCTGGGGCCACCAGTGCCTCAACACTGTGATCTGCTTGACATCATGCGATGTTGGGCTATACCGGCTCCTTGATTGGAGGTACGTCATGTCCGTTGTTGGCTCCGAGATCAAAGAGCGTTTGCAGGTCCTCACCCAGAAGCTGGAGATCCTTCGAGGTCATCTTTGACGTCGAGAACAAGCGCATACGCATGGCCGAGCTGGAGAAGCTCAGTGGCGCGGCCGACTTCTGGCAGAACCAGGAGCAGGCCCAGGCCCTCATGAGAGAGGCCGCCAGCCTCAAGCGGGTGGTGGAGAGCCACGACATCCAGGTCCAGGTGCTGGCAGACGCGGGGGTGCTGCTGGAGCTGGCCGACGAGGAGCAGGACGAGGACGCAGTCGGGGAGGCATCCGAGCAGCTCGACGCCGTGGAGGCGGCCGTGGAGCGCATGGAGTTCGAGCGCATGCTCTCGGGGGAGATGGACCCTGCCAGCGCCCTGGTGGCGATCAACGCTGGCGCAGGCGGCATCGACGCCAAGGACTGGGCCGAGATGCTCCAGCGCATGTACCTGCGCTGGGCGGCCGCCCACGGGTACAAGACCTCCCTGCTGGACGTCAATCCAGCCGACGAAGCCGGCATCAACTCCTGCGAGATCCTGGTCGAAGGGGACTACGCGTACGGCTATCTCAAGGCAGAGGCAGGCGTCCACCGGCTCGTGCGGATCTCGCCCTACGATGCGGCCGCCAGGCGCCACACCTCCTTCGCCTCTGTTGCGGTGTACCCCGATGTGGATGACTCCATCGTGGTGGACATCAACGAGGAGGACCTCCGCATAGACAAGTACCGGGCCTCTGGCGCCGGAGGACAGCACGTCAACAAGACCGAGTCCGCAGTTCGCATCACCCACATCCCCTCTGGCATCGTGGTGCAGTGCCAGAACGAGCGCTCCCAGCACAAGAACCTCGCCACCGCCATGCGTTTGCTCCGCTCCCGCCTCTACGAGAAGGCTCAGCGGGAGCGGGAGGAGATGCTGGACGACATGCACGCCAAGAAGATGAAGATCGACTTTGGCAGCCAGATCCGCTCCTACGTGCTGGCCCCCTATCGCCTGGTCACCGACGTGCGCACGGAGCTGAAGGTGGGCAACGTGGACGCCGTGCTGGACGGGGACCTGGATCCCTTCATCGAGGCGTTCTTGCTGCAGACCGGAGGCGACCAGGAGTAGCAATGGACGACGAAAACCGACTCATCGCGCAGCGCAAGCAGAAGATTCAGGCCATTAGAGACGCTGGCCTAAACCCGTACGCCAACGACTTCCCGGTGAGCCTGGAGGACATGCGGCGGGTGGGTGAGCTGGATCCAGAGACCTTGAGCGGCGAGGCAGACCTGCCCGAGGGTGCCCGGGAGTTCCGAGTGGGGGGGAGGGTGATGGCGCTGGCCAGGTTTGGCAAGGCCGCCTTCGCCCTGGTGCGCCAGCAGGGGCACGAGGTGCAGCTCTTTCTGAAGCGGGATCTGCTCGGAGAGGGATTCAAGGCCTTCAAGAAGATAGAGCGTGGGGACTTCGTTGCCGCGGTGGGGCCAGCCTTTGTCACCCGGCAGGGCAAGGTCGCGGTGCGGGCGCGAGAGTTTCGCATCCTGACCATGGCCGTGCGCTCGCTCCCGGAGAAGTGGCACGGCCTGAAGGATCCGGAGCTGCGCTACCGTCAGCGTCACGTGGACCTGGTGGCCACCGACGGGGTGGCGGAGGTATTCCGCACCAGGGCGCGCGTGGTCGCCCACCTGAGGCGGTACCTGGACGAGCGGGGTTTCGTGGAGGTGGAGACCCCCATGATGCACCAGGTGGTGGGTGGAGCCGCGGCCAGGCCATTTCTAACCCACCACAACGCCCTCGACCTGGACCTGAAGCTCCGCATCGCCCCTGAGCTGTACCTGAAGCGGCTGGTTGTGGGCGGTCTCGAGCGCGTGTACGAGATCGGGCGCTGCTTTCGCAACGAGGGGCTGAGCCGCATGCACAACCCCGAGTTCACCATGCTCGAGTTCTACATGGGGTATGCCACCTACACCGACCTCATGGCGCTCACCGAGGATCTCATCTCGGGTCTGGTGACCGATCTGCAGGGAGAACCCAGGTTGACCTACCAGGGCCAGCAGGTGGACCTCTCCACCCCGTGGCCTCGCCTCACGGTGGTCGAGGCGACCAAGGCAGGTCTCAGCCTGGCCGCACAGGAGCAGGGCTTTGCGGCGCCCACGGATGATGACCTGCGGTCGGGCGAGTCCCTGGGGGCCTACGTTGCCCGGCAGCGGCTCACCGAAAGGGAGGAGGCATTGGCCCAGTTGTGGAAGGCTTGCGCCGGGTGGGGCGAGCGCCTGGCCGCCCTCTTCGAGACCTTCGGCGAGGAGCGGCTGCCGGCCGATCGCCCGGTGTTCGTGGTGGACTATCCCAGCGCCGTCTCTCCTCTGTCCCGACGCAAGGACGACAACCCGGAGCTAGTGGACCGCTTCGAGCTGTTCGTGGTCGGTCGCGAGATCGCCAACGCCTTCTCAGAGCTCAACGATCCCGAGGACCAGCGTCGGCGCTTCAGGGCGCAGCTTGAGGCCAGGGATCGTGGCGCCGAGGAGACCATGGACTACGATGAGGACTACTGCCGGGCCCTCGAGGTGGGCATGCCCCCAACCGCGGGCGAGGGGATCGGCGTGGACCGCCTGACCATGCTGCTGTGTGACCAGCCGTCCATCCGCGACGTGATCCTCTTCCCGCTGCTCCGCCCCGAGGGGGCGCAGCAGCCAGGCAAGCAGGAAGCCCGGCGTTGACAGGAGGAGGAGACAAGGGGCGCCAGGAGGGGCGAGCCCCATGAGCACCCGCTTCGAGTGGCTGGTGGCGTGGCGCTACCTGAAGGATCGGGATCGCCCCAACTGGACCTGGCTTTTTCTGGGGATGGTGTTGCTGCTCACCGGCGCCGCGCTGGCCTGGGCCGGCTATGGAATGCCCAGGCCAGAGCCGGGCGCCACCAGCGTCGCCCCTGCCATGATGTACGGGCGGTATGTGTTCATACTCGGGGTTGCCCTTGGGGTGCTCGGTCTGAAGATCGCCGTGTTCGGTGCCTGCCTCACCCTGTTCAGGCTGTTTACGGCCATCTCCATCTTCGGGGTCTTTTTTGGCACCATGGCGCTCATCGTGGTCCTCTCCGTGATGAGCGGCTTCGAAGGCAACCTGCGCCACTCGATCCTGGGCAACAATGCCCACGTTGTCATCAGCCGGGGCACGGCTCCTTTCAAGCAGGACGCGAGAGTTCGTGAGAGGCTGTTTGACAGGAGCGGCCACCCGCGCATCAAGGGCCTGGTGAGCGCCACGCCCTTTCTCAAAGACGAGGTGATCCTCTCCGGCCCCAAGGCTCACTCTGGCGTGTACCTCAAGGGGATCGATCCCCGCAGCTCCCTGTCCAGGATTCTGCTGGGGGCCAACATCCGCGTTGGCACTCTGGACAACCTGCTCCACCCCGAGCGCCTCCGCTACCTTGCTCCAGCGTCCCTCATCCTTGCTCCCCCGCCCGGGGTGTCGCCGGGGGCACCGCCGCCAGGGGCACCGCCGCCCGGAGCGCAGCCGCCCGGAGCGCAGCCGCCCGGAGCGCAGCCAGGAGATGCTCCCCGCGGATCAGAGATCCGGCGGGAGAAGCCCGTCCAGGCTGTCCGTACAGCCGATGCCTCCGGCGCCAGCCTTTCCGCAAGGCGGCCGGCCTCTCCCTCTACGCCTGCTCAGGGCCCTGCCGGGGTAGTGGGTGACAGCCCGGCGCATGGGCCTC
>JAJRWW010000003.1 GCA_024276595.1 Myxococcota bacterium | reverse complement strand
CTCTCCGAGGGCGGCCTGTGGGACAGCCACCCAGCCCGGGCGGCCAACCTGGCCACCGCCGCCATCGACCCCTTCCTGGCGGAGCTGGGCGGCGAGAGCACCCCGCCGACCATCTATCTTCCCCAGCGTCAGCCCTACAACCCAGGGGAGCTGGAGTGGGGGCCTCAGACCGAGGCCGAGCCCCTCACGGTCTGGACCTTTGTCCACGACCTTTCGGGCCTGGCGCGGGTGGAGCTGCGCTACCGCTTCGACGACGACGGCGTCCTGGGAGATGCCAACCACCTGTACGACGGAGGGACCTGGTGCGTGGAGGAGATGACCGGCAGCCAGGTGCTCTCCCAGAGCGACCCGACGCCCAACCACATCGCCACGCTCTACGAGGCCACCGTGGAGGACCTGGGTGGCTCTCTGGTGGACTACTACGTGGAGGCTGAGGACCTGCTGGGGAACGTGGCCCGCAGCCCCATCTCCCATGTCTGGGTGGGAGAGGGGGGTGGCGGCGCCACCGGAGTGACCGCGTATCCGCCCGATCCCTCCATGTACGATGTCATCACCGTCGTGGCCTGGGCTCCGGGGCAGGTGCACTGGGGGATCGACGGCTGGACCGAGCCCCCGGCCCAGTACTGGCCCCCGGGCACCACCGCCTTCGGGGATGGGCAGTCGGTGGAGACACCCCTCGTGGGTCCAGGGCCCGACGGCCGCTACACTGCGACCCTGGGCCCCTTTGACGGGTCCCAGACCGTGGGCTGGGTGGACTGGCTCATCCACTACAGCGACGGAGCCTGGTCCTCGCCAGACCAGCAGACCCTCATCGACAGCTCCCCGGCCTCCCTGCCCTCGGTTTACCTGGCCGCGCCGGCCGACGGCGCCTCGGTAAGTGGTGTTGTGCGCATCATCGCCGCCGCGGCAGACAGCGCGGGACCGCCAGAGGTGCGCTTCGAGCTGGACGGAAACGAGCTGGGAGCGCTCGCGGCCCGCCCCTACGAGCTGGACTGGGACACCGCCGGGGCGACGCCGGGGGAGCACGTGATCAGCGTGCACGCCGGGAGCCAGGCCAGCGCCTCGGTCAGCGTTGTCGTGGGTGGCGGCCCGAGCGGCGACTGCACCCTCTCCGGGGCAGACGCGGGGGGGATCGATCCCTCGGACGGCGGACACGATGATGGCTGGGTGCAGAGCTTTGACGGCTCTCCTCCTGCCGACGGCTCCATCCTGCCGCCAGGGGAGAGCTCTGGTTGCGGCTGCCAGCAGACCCCGGGCAGACCAGCCTCTGCCGTCTGGGCCCTGCTGCTTTTCGTGTGGCTGCTGGCTCGCAGCCGGGGTCGGCGCCCGGGCGGCCGGGTCAGCCCTGGCCCACGTACAGGTGCGCCGCGCCAAACGTGAGCCGCTCGTAGCGCACCCCCGAGAGCCCTGCCGAGCGCATGAGCTCGGCAAAGCGCGCGGCCGGTGGGAAGGCGGCCACGGAGCGCTGCAGGTACCGATACTCCCCGGCGCCCGAGAGCCAGGCGCCGAGCCTGGGAACCAGCCTCCGGGTGTGCAGCCGGGCGAGGGGTGCCAGCGCTCCTCCCTCGGGCTCTGCCAGCTCCAGCACCACCACCGGGCCGCGGGTCACCCGGGCCATCTCCCGCAGCCCTGCCAGCCGGTCGGGGACGTTCCGGATGCCAAAGGCGATGCAGCTCGCGTCGAAGGACCCCCTGGCGAAGGGGAGGAGCATGGCGTCGCCCAAGGTCAGCCGAACTCGCTCGCCTCCCTTGGCGCGGCGCACCTTGGCCCGCGCACTGGCCAGCATGCCGTGGCTGGGATCCAGGCCCACGACCACGCACCCGGGTAGCGCCCGGACGACCCCGAGGGCCACGTCCGCAGTGCCCGTGGCCAGGTCCAGCACCCTCGCCGGCTCCACCTCGGCCACGAGCTTCACGAGGCGACGACGCCAGCGCCTGTCCAGGCCCAGGCTCATGACCCGGTTGAGCAGGTCGTACCTCTGGGCGATGCGGTCGAACATTGCGCCCGATCCCGGCGCAGGAGAGCAGGTGGTCATCTGGTGGCTGTAGACGCGCTGGCCCCGAGAAGCAAGCATTTTCGGGGGCAGGAGGCAAAGGGCTCCCCGGCCGCCCGGGCCAGGAGATCGGCTGGGCGAGCCCAGGTGCACACCCTCGCCTCATTATTGTACCGTCACTGAAATATCGCCGTGTTTTTCAGCAGTTTTGTCTTTGACCTCCCCCTTCCCAGCCGATACTGTTTTGGTTCGTGTCCTCCCCTCGATCTGCTCCGGGCGGAGGCGCTGGAACCCAACCGAGGAAGCTGGCATGACGACCACGGAGAGTCGTTTCGGAGCCCCGTCACCCTCTGATGGCCGCGAGCCCATGGACGGAGATCAGAGCTCGAGGAGAGCCCCTCGAGTCGTGGCCCTCACGGGCGCCAGGGGGCCGCTGGGCAGGGAGCTCATCAGGGAGCTGGAGGCGGACCCGGACTGCCGACGGGTGGTGGCCTTCGACCTGCAGGAGCCACCGGGCATGCTTGGCAAGACCCGGTTCTTCAAGGTGGATCTCACCCTGCCAGGGGCGGACACCGCCCTGGCCCGGGGCCTCCGCGAGGAGGAGGTGGACACCTTTGTCCACCTGGCGTTCCTCTCGGGGTTCACTCACCGCTTCTCCTGGGCGCACGAGCTGGAGTCCATCGGCACCATGCGTGTGCTCAACGCCTGCACCGAGGCTGCGGTGAGCAAGGTGGTGCTCTGGAGCCACACCTACTGCTATGGGGCCAACCCCCAAAACCCCGCCTACCTCCGCGAGGAGAGCCCCCTGGCCGCCGCTGCCAGACCCAACGACACCTTCTTCAGCGACAAGATCGACGCCGAGAGACAGGTCGGCCAGTTCGCCGAGGAGCACCCGGACCGAACCGTTACCGTGCTGCGAATGGCGCCCATCCTGGCTCCCGGGGTGGACAACTTCATCCGACGGCTGCTCACCGCGCCGGCCATCCCGGTGCTTTTCGGCCACGACCCTCTGCTTCAGCTACTGCACCTGTCCGATGGGGTGCGGGCGCTGAGACGGGTGGTGCTGGAGGACCACCCCGGGGTATTCAACATCGCCGCCGACGGCGTCGTACCCTTGCGCACCGCCATCGCGCTCCTGGGCCGACTGCCGGTCCCCGTGCCCTCCTCCCTGGCCCGCCGACTGGCGGGAGCGCTGTGGATGGGGCAGGTGATCGACGTTCCGCCCTCCCTGCTCGACTACCTGCGCTACCCCTGCGTGGTGGACACAAAAAGGGCCCGGCGGAAGCTGCGCTTCTTCCCGGCGCACGACATTCACGAGGTCCTTGCAGAGATGGCCGGCCTGAGAGATACGGGCGACGGCAGGCCCCGGGAGGGAGAAAAATGGAGCGATCGCGGACAGCAGCCTCAGGCAGGGAGCGCGTCTCCTCTGGCAAGGGTCAGGTGGTCGGGGTGATCGGTGGGCACAACCGCAGCCGGACCCACCGGAGCCAAGACAAGCGTGAGAGCTGGCCAGGGGAGGGGGACCGGCGCACCACGCAGAGGCTGTACGGGCCAACCATAGACAGGGGAGACGGCCGGCGCAGCTCCATGGGCCTCGGCTCGGAGCTCAGGGAGATGGAGCGAGCCCTCCAGGAGCGCTTCAGGCCGGTGCGTTGGGAGGGCGGGCTCGCTGCTCGCCTGGGGAGGCTGCTTTCCGGTGGCGCCCTCCGAGACGAGCTAAGGCGCATCCAGCTCCGCCACCGGTCGGAGGTGGTGGACGAGTTTGGCTTCGATCCCAAGCTGGTCGACAGGCTGGAGCCCCTGCTGAGGTTCCTCTACGACTCCTACTTCCGGGTGGAGCTGCGTGGCCACGCCAACCTGCCATCCTCGGGGCGCGCCCTCTTGGTGGCCAACCACTCGGGCGCCCTGCCAGTGGACGCCGCCATGCTCATGATCGGCGTTTTCAACGAGCACGAGGCACACCGCCTGGTTCGGCCGCTGGTGGAGGACTTCATCTACCACGCGCCCGTGCTGGGGACCCTGGCGCGACGCCTGGGTGCCGTGCGGGCCAACTTCGAAAATGGCCAGCGGCTCCTTGAGCGGGGCCGGGTGGCGGCGGTGTTCCCAGAGGGCATCCAGGGCATATCCAAGACCTACGGCCAGCGCTATCAGCTCCAGCGCTTTGGCCGGGGGGGCTTCGTGAAGCTGGCCCTGCGCACGAGATCCCCGATCATTCCGGTGGCGGTGGTGGGCGCGGAGGACGCCTACCCCCTGCTCTACCGCTTCCGAGGTCTTGCCCGCTCCACCGGGGTCCCCTTCCTCCCAGTGACCCCCACCTTCCCCTTGCTGGGACCCCTCGGGCTCCTGCCGCTCCCCTCCCGGTGGGTGATCCAGTTCGGCGGCCCGATCTATATCCACGAGAGCTTCGGCTCCTCCGAGCACGGCAACCGGGTGGTTATAAACAGAGTGGCCGAGCAGGTTCGGGCCACCATCCAGTCCATGGTGGACGACTGCCTCGCTCACCGGGGCCCTGCCTTCTTCAGATAGCTCCCCCCTCTGCCTCGTAGCCGGGCGGCGTGGATCTTTTCCCTGCTCTTGGCAACCCTCTCTTGGTATGCTGTGCTTTGGCCTACGGAATACTATCCGTGTGCTGGAGGCTTGCCCATGTCGCGCCGTGTCCTTCTCGCCCTTTCGACCTTGCCGCTGCTGGCGGCACTGCTCGTCGTCATGACCACCGAGTCCAAAGGGGT
>JAJRWW010000470.1 GCA_024276595.1 Myxococcota bacterium | reverse complement strand
CGCAGGGACCCAGGATAGACATCATGTTCCTCCCCAAAAGGCGGGCCGATTTACTGAGGCTTGAGCCACCCGGGGCGCATGGGCTCAGCCCGCATGGGCGTGGCCCGCATGGGCTCGGCCCGCATGGGCGTGGCCCGCATGGGCTCGGCCCGCATGGGCTCGGCCCGCATGGGCGTGGCCCGCATGGGCTCGGCCCGCATGGGCTCGGCCCGCATGGGCTCCGGCCGCATGGGCTCCGGCCGCACGGGCTCGGCTCGCATGGGCTCTGGCTGCACGGGCTCCGGACGGGCAGGCTCCACGCCCATGGGACGTGGCCGGCCGGTGCCACCGGGAACGTGGACCCTCTTGAGGCGCGTACCGACCGCATGGATATAGGCGTACCTGGCCTGCTTCCGCCATTTCACTGTGGCCCGATCGAGGGTGATCTCCTTGTCCTGGTAGCCAACCTTGGAGATCTTCAGCTTGAGGACCTTGTCGCTCACCTTCAGCTTGAGCGAGAGGGTGGTCCGCCCGGAGTACTCGCCGTTAATGTAGACCCTGGCCTTCTTCGGATAGGTCTTGATGACCACCCGGTACACGATGGGCTTGAGGACGACCTTCTCCAGCTTGTCGCCCCTCACCCCACGAAAGTACAGGAAGCCGGGCCGGTACATGTCCTTCTCCACGCGGAGCACCTTCTTGCGCCGGTTCTTGGGGATGCAGATCTTGCCCGGGGTCACCTGCCCCGTCTCCTTGTCGTCCAGGAAGATCTTGCCGCCCTCCGGGTCGGATGTGACGGTGGCGAGCACCCCGTCGGCGCAGTCGGGCTCGGCTCGTTTGACAGGCTCCGGCCTGCTGGGAGGAGGCGCTGCGGCGTCCGCTGCCACCGCAGGCCGCGCCAGCGCCACCTCGGCATCGAGCGCGGGAGCCGCTGGCGCCACCGGAGGTGCGGTCGCCTGGGGGTGGCTTGTGCGGCTCCCATCAGCCCTGCTGCCAAAAACCTTCGAGTAGACCACCCAGGCGCCCACAGCCAGAAGGACGACGACCAGCATGATGACGAGGTAGCGTGCGGCGCCTCCCCGCTGCTCGGCCTCGGCGACCTCGGCTGGGCGGTCGCGGGCAGCCCTGCCCGCAGGACCAGCCCTGGTGGCAGAAGAAGCTGGCGCTTTCCTGGCAGGCTCCTCCGGCTCCTCCTTCGCAGGCTCCTCCGGCTCCCCCTTGGCGGCCTCCTCCGGCTCCTCCTTCGCAGGCTCCTCCGGCTCCCCCTTGGCGGCCTCCTCCGGCTCCTCCTTGGCGGCCTCCTCCGGCTCCCCCTTGGCGGCCTCCTCCGGCTCCTCCAGCTCCTCCCTGGCGGCCTCCTCCTTGGCGACAGGCGCTGACGCGGCTGCCGCCGCCTTCGGTGCAGACTGGGGCGCGGGCGTCGGAGCTGCAGCCGCCCCCCTGGACAACGAAGCAGACGCCGCGGTGCCAGCCACCTGCGCCGAGGCCATGGCGGCCACGGCCTCATCGCTCATCACCGGTGGCGCCCCAGACTTTCGGTTGAGGATCTCCGACAGCACCTTCTGACTTTCGGGCTGGAGAGAGTCGAACCGAACTCCCATCCCTGGCGCAACCCCTTTGCGGGATGGGTCGTGCTCCCGGATCCACACCACCGTCCCTTCGCCAACGATCAAAGGGTTGCCATCCTGGAGCTGGAACTCGAAGCGCAGCTTCGTGCCCACCTCCAGGGGGTCCTTGGTCCGGATAAAAATCCCACCCTTGCTTACATCCACCGAGTAGCGCTCGATGAACTGGCTGAGGGTGGCGCTGCGAAACTTGATCTTCAGCTTTACAGGGGAGCGCATGTCTTTTCTTGTGCCGCCAGGTTCACCACTCATGCTGAACCCTCGCTCTGGTAGAGGACATCCAGTAAGACCTCAAGGTACCCAAGCCCCGCCCCGTGGGGCTCAGCCCGTCAAACCGTAACCGCTGCAACTGGGGCCGCTCGAGCACGTCTGGCAATTGTACCCAGTTGAACCGCTTTGGCAAGGAACTACTTGTCGAATCGCCTGAAATCACATAGCGTTCACGAGTCACTGGTGAGCTCATGCCGCGACCCCTCCTACACATCCGCCCGCCGCTCCTGGTGGCCCTCGCCGTGATCTCTGCCTGTGGAAAAACTGGGCCATCCAGCTCTGGGGACCAGGTCAAGGACTCGGCATCTCGGCCACCCCTCTCGCGCCCACCTCGTCCCGGCCCCCGCTCCGGGGGCCTCGAGGTGACCGGCCTGCGGCTCTCTGGCGCTGGAGGGGACCGGCCCGACGCCCTCTTTTCGCGTGGGGAGCAGGTTGTGATCCGCTTCCTGGTGAAGGGTCTGAAGGCCCGGGGGCGCCGGATCCACCTGAAGACATCCCTGGTGGTGCGAGGCCCGGGAGGGGCGATGGTCCTCAGACGCCCCGAGTCCACCGCGCTGGACCGGACCGTCCCACCGGGCAAGTCCACCAGCGTCATAGAGGCGGCCGTGAAGCTGGACCTCTCGGTGGCGAGCCCCACGGGCGCCTACGAAGCGACCCTCTCCCTGCTGGACGCCCTTGGCGGCGCTCGCGCCCACGCCAAGACCAGCTTCACGGTTGTTGGCCCACCTGAGAGGCCCGCCAGGGAGCTCACCCTCCGCCGATTCCGCGCTCCGCCAGACGTGGACCTGCTCGCCGGCCTGCCCATCCACGTGGCCTTCACCGTGGCTGGATTCACCGCTGTGCGAGTCGCCTCCGGCAGCGTCCCTCCTGGCGCTCCAGGAGCTCCGGCCGGGCCGCCCTGGAGAGCCCACCTGACCGCCACGGCCGTGCTCCAGGACGGCTCCGGGGTCCAGAGGGCCTCTGCAGAGCGCACCCTGCTCCACCAGCGGCTCCCTTTCGAGCCCAAGAGCCTCCCCGTGAGCTGGGCCATCCCGCTGCCGGCTACCCTGAGCCAGGGCTCCTATCACCTCCGGGTCACCGTGCGTGACGCCCTCGGCGGCAAGAGCGCTTCGGTGGTGCACCGTTTTCGCCTCCTGCCCGGGGGCCTGGGCATATACGGCCTGCGCACCGTGGGGTCGGGCAACCTCCAGCGTGAGCATTTCCTCCGTGGAGAGCGAGTCACCGCCGCCATGAGCATCCGCGGCTGGGCGAGCCCGGCCTCCGTGGCAGTTGACGTGGGCCTGGTAGGTCCGGACGGCGGGTTCTACCTGGTGCGCAAGAACGCTCACGAGATCACTGGCAGAGGGGCAGACGGCGCCAAGGGCCGAGCCCTGAGGATCCCCTTCACCATCCCTCGCTTCGCCCCCACCGGCCAGTGGACCCTGAAGCTGCGCCTGCGCGACCGCACGGGCAAGGCCAGCGCCTCTCGGAGGCTGTACTTCAAGGTGACCGGCGATCGGATCCGCCCCCTGCCGAGCCTGCAGATCACCGGGCTCGTAATCCGACGCTGGCCCTGGGGACCGCCGGTGCCAGGGATCTTTTGGCACGCGGGCAAGACGCTGTACTTCGACGCGGTGGTGGGCGGCATGAGGCTGAAGCAGGAGCAGGGCTTCTACCACCGCGCACGCCTCACCTGCACCCTCCGCCTGCGCAGGGGGGGCAAGCTCGTGGCCACCCGCAAAAAGGCCTGCACGCTGGATCGCCGTTTTTCCTTTGTGCCCCTCCGCCTGTCTCTGCACATGAAATGGACCATCCCCAGCCACCTGGCAGGCAAGCACACCTTCCAGCTCGAGGTGATGGACAGGCTCTCCGAGCGGGTCTCGGTGCTGCAGCGTGGCTGCTTCATTCTCATCCCAAAGGCTGGACGCTGAGGGGCAACCCCATGGGCTCACCGTGAGCATGGGCGCCGTAGCCTCCCGGAATCAGGGGCGATGGCCTCGGGCAACAGGTTAGAAGGTGACATGCGCCTTCCTCCCGGCTAAGCTACGCCCTCAACCTGGCCCCTTCCAGAGCACATGACTGAGCAATGACCGAAGGATCCACCCCCCCTGCCAGCGGAACCATCGCCTTTTTGAACATGGAGGCGGAGGATCAGCGGCGCCAGACCATCGAACGTCGCCGCGCGCGCCTGCGCCAACGCCTGGACCAGGCCTTTGCGCCGTTTCCAAGGGATTCCTCTGAGTGGGACACCGCCAGGGCCGTGCGCGACTTCCTGGGCTTCGTGGCCGACAACATCGACTCCTACCGCACCCGGGCCAGGGTGCTCAACCCCCACACGGGCGCCTTCCAGGAGGAGGAGTGGGTCCGCATCTGCGGTGCGACCATCGGCGCCCTGGAGGCGCCCGAGCGGATCCGGCAGCTCATCCTGGAGCTGGTGGCAGAGCTGATCCCGGACCAGGACCCGGACCACCGTCTCTGGCTGGCCGAGGCGGCTGGAATGCACCTCAGGGCGCGCGCCTCGGCAGACGACGTCAAGGCCCTCCAGAAGAAGGGCATCATGGCGGCCTTTGCGGGGAAGCTCCTGGTGGACACCAAGTCCCTGATCTCCGGCCACAGCCTCGAGGAGGTGAACGCCTACTTCGACGCGGCCAGGAAGGTCGCCCAGGACATCGAGGACTCCCCCTATCAGACCGACCTGGACCACCGCTTCATTCGCCTGCTGCGCAAGAGCTACGATGGTGACCTCCTGGCCCTCGTGGAGGCTCAGCGGGCTCGAGCCACGGCAGAGATCCGCGAAAAGAGCCTGTCGCTGCCGAGGCTGGAGCAGACCCTGCGCGACATGCTGGAGACACAGTTTCAGCATGTCTCGAGCAGATCCATCGAGGACTGGCTCATCGCCGCGCGCATCGCCTACCAGAACGAGGCCTATGTCTACTCGCGGCTGGACGAGTTTCGCTCCAAGCTCAACCGGCGCCTGGACGAGCTCGAGGCAGAGCCCCTGCTCAACCCCGAGGCCATGCTAGAGGAGGTGGTGCCCAAGCTCAGCACCCACGTGCTGCCCCTTGTGGAGACCCTCCGACAAAGCAGCGCCGGATGGTCTTTCTCCGAGTCCGAGCAGATCGACGTGTTCCAGCTCGTCCGGGCCAACGCCGCGCTCCTGGGCAAGAGCGACATGGTGGATCCCTTCAACGCCTTCATTGGCGACCGAAACCTCCTGGAGCTGTACGCGCGCTACAAGCGGGCCAGCTTCAAGCGCGACGAGCCGGACATGCGCAAGAAGCTCCACTCGGACCTGATCATGTGGGACGAGATCTTCCGGAGCGCGCCCCTGTCGGCCGACCAGGAGGCGCGCCTGAGCCAGCTCCGGGAGAGCCTCCTGGAGCCCCTGGAGTCCGCGGGAAGGGAGCTGCCTCCCGACATCAGGCAGGCCAAGATGCTGCTCCCCTTCGGCGGGGGGATCTTGACCATCCTGAAGACCTCGGACGAGTTCGAGGCCTTCGAGCGCTGGCTGCAAAAGGTCCAGCGGGTCTACAACGACCGGCTGAGCAGTGCCGAAGACCTGGACGCCGTTGAGCCAGAGGAGCTCCTGCCACCACCGCCCGCGACCCGCAAGCCCCTGGCCAGGACCAAGGAGTGGGCTCCCACCCTCGTGGACCTCTCAGCCGCGAAGAAAGATGCCGGCGCCGCTGCGCTCCCGGTCCAGGAGGGCACACCGCTGGAGCAGAGCCCCAGGCGCACCAGCGCGAGCTGGCTGAAGAAGTGGTTGCGAGGCGACTGACGCCGCCCGCCGCCCGCTGCTCCCGAGGCGCGTGGGGCGCTGGAGAGACTGCTCGTGCCCCCAGCGAGGCCTCTGTTCCAGTCAGAGGGGCAGAGGGATCTGCCAGCAGGAGAGCCCCGGGGGCCGGATGCCCTCCTCACCGATGCTGGCAGGTGGCAGGGCTCCGTCCCGAGAGCCCACCCACCAGCGAATCTGCGGGTGGACCCGACGCACGGGCTCCATGGCGGCAAAGGCCAGCGCTGGCGTGTTGTTCTCGGCGCTCAGGTGGGCCAGAGTGACCTGGAGCAGGCCGGGATGCGCCACCCGCTCCAGCAGGAGCCGGCACTGCTCATTGCTCAGGTGCCCGCGGTTGCCTCCCACGCGACGCTTCAGATACTGCGGATAGGGCCCCGCAGCCAGCATGTGGGGGCAGTGATTGGACTCCACGATGAGCGCGTCCGCGCCGCTGAGCCCTTCCAGCACCCGGGCGCCAAAGGTGCCCAGATCGGTGGCGTAGCCGAGCACCGCGCCGTCCGCCTCCAGGCGAAAGCCCACCGAGCGGCTCACGTCATGGCTCGTTACAAAGGGCGTTACGAGCATGTCCGCCAGGACCAGCGGCCTCCCAACCTGGAGGGGCCGCACCCGCCCCTGAACCTCCTCGGG
>JAJRWW010000469.1 GCA_024276595.1 Myxococcota bacterium | reverse complement strand
GCCCTCGAAGATGTTGTTGACCGTGATGCGCCACAGCCAGCCTCCCTCCTGGATGAGCGGGTTCAGGTGCGGCGGCTCGTTGCCCATGTGCACCACCAGCTCGTCGGCTGGCCTCGCATCCCGGCGCCCGCCACAGGCCCTACACGCCCCCATGCAAAGCAGCGCCAGGATGATTGCCGCCAGCGCCATCTGGCGCGCGATCTCTGTGCGGGTCATGACCATTCCCATGCTCAGTCGAGGTCTGCTGGCCGTGTCGGGAGAACCCCTGTACCATACCCCACCGCGGGAAAGAGGCCAAACACATGGGCCCGGTTTCCTCGGACACCGTGCACGTGGCAGACCGACTCAGGGGCCTCCCGCGTGGGAAAACAATACTTCCTGAGATCTGCGCCTGGGCGGGCAAATGTGCTCTCGTGGACCATTCGGGATATAATGCCCGGACCCATGGGTGACAAAAAGAACCTCTCCCCGCCTGGCCCTCCCGGGGGGCCCACGGGCAGCGCCCCTCCCGGAGCCCCAGGAGCCCCAGGAGCCCCAGGAGCCCCAGGGAGCTCGGCCCCCCCCTTCCGGCTGCCGGCCAACTCGCAGGTGGTGCGGCTGGCCGAGCGCCAGCCCACCCAGAGCTTCCTGCCGGTGCAGTCCACCTTCCCTGCCGATGACGATGATCCGGTGGTGGAAGGCCTGCTGCTGGACTCGGACGACCTCCTGGAGGTGATGGACGAGGATGGCTCCACCACCGGGGTCTTTGAGCTGGAGGAGATGGAGATCCCCGCCGGAGAGGCGTCACACGTCATCGGAGGACGCTACCGCATCCTGGAGGGCCTGGCCATGGGCGGCATGGGGGCCGTGTTCAAGGTGGACCACATCCGGCTGGGCAAGACCTTCGCCCTCAAGATCATCCTCTCCGAGCGCTCCTCCGACCGGCGGATGCAGCAGTTCTTCTTCCGGGAGGCTCGGGTGCTCTCGCGGCTGGCACACCCGAACATCGTCCAGATCACCGACTTCGGCCGGGACGACCGCTTCGGCTCCTTCCTGGTGATGGAGTACTTGCACGGCGAGTCCCTCTTCCAACGCCTGGAGAGGGACGGCAAGATGGAGGTCGGCGTCTGCCTCCAGGTGGGCCTGCAGATCGCCGAGGCTCTGGACTACATGCACGTGAGGGACGTGATCCACTGCGACATCAAGCCCGAGAACGTCTTTTTGTGTCGTGACCAGTACAGCGGCGGGCCGGGCATCGGCGTCAAGCTCATAGACTTCGGCCTCTCTCGCACGATGGTACGGGACGCGCGCCTGGCCACCGACGAGGTGGGCGGCACCCCCGCCTACGCAGCCCCGGAGCAGCTCGCCGGCCTGGCACCACAGCCCTCCATGGACATCTACGGCGTGGGCGTCCTGCTGTACTCCATGGTCACCGGCTGGCCCCCCTTCTCAGGGACGGTGGAGGAGATCCTCGAGGCCAAGCGCAGCCAGGACCTCATGCCCCCATCCCAGAGGCTGAAAAGGCGCCTCAACCCGGACGTGGAGAGCCTGATCCTGTGGGCCGCCGCCAGGGATCCTGCCAGGCGCCCCATCTCAATGGCGCAGCTCATTGGAGAGCTGCGCACGGTGATCCTGCGCCTGGGCTACGAGGTGCCGGAGTCGGCCCTGGACCGGGCCAGACCCGTGACGGGCAGGCACAAGCTGCCCGGTCCCGAGGAGAACCGGCGCTTCTTCTCCGGCTGCCCATGGCCGGTGTTCCTGGTGGACCGCTTCTGCCGCTTCGTGGCCGCGAGCCCGGCCTTCTGCGCGGTGGTGGAGGCGCCCCTGGATCAGCTCCTGGGTTCTGGCCTGAGCTCCTCTCGGCTGGGACAGGTCCACCCGGACATCGAGACCGACTTCGCCAGGGCCCGCCAGCGCCACCAGGCCCTGCTCCGCCGCATAGACTTCGCCACACCGGACGGCACCCGCGGCTCCGTGTTCCTCTGGGTTGCCCCCGAGATAACCGCCGACCGGCACATCGAGCGGACCTGGGGGCTCCTCATTCCCCTGGGGCAGTGAGGGGTGGCTCCCTCGCGGAGCCTCACCCGACCGGGCCAGCCCCCCGGGGTCCGCACCTCAGGTGGCCGCCGCGAAGCCGGGATCGCCCACCCACACCACCACGCCCCGGTCGTGGTCCACCTGGATGCGCCCCTGGTCCTCCAGGCGATCCGCGTGCGCCAGCACCTCTGTAAAGGCCAGCGCCTCGCCCAGGGGGCTCTCCTCGCCAAAGAGCCTGCTGGCCAGTCGAAAGAGAGTCTCTCCCAGGTGCTCGCCACAGAGCGCGAGCACATCCTCGGTGCGTCGGTCAATCTGCCGCCGCGCCTTGCGCGCGGCGGCAGCGGTGTCGGAGAGGGGGCGCCCGTGGCCCGCGAGACCAACGAGCGGGCCCAGCTCCTCCACCAGGTCCAGGGATCGCAGGTACAGCGCCAGGCTGGAGCGACGGCCTCGCCGCGCCTCCGGGTCGAAGTGGGGAAGCGGGTTCGGGGTAATCCCTGAAAGCAGCAGATCCCCACAAAACAGCGAGCCCCTGTCTCCATCCACAAAGCACAGATGAGCGGCGTTGTGCCCCGGGGTGTGCAGAACCCCCAGGTCGGCCCCCCCCATGCTGAATCGATCCCCATGGTCCAGCAGCTCCAGCCGCTCCAGCTCAACGAGCTGGTCTCCAAACCGCTCCCCCTGCTCGTTGAGCGCTCGCAGGGTGCCCACCAGCGAGCCAGGGGCGCCGTAGCGCTCCAGCGCCAGGTAGAACGCCTCCCGCCCCCGAAACTCGTAGTCCAGACCGTTCTCGTGCCCAAAGACGGGCACCCCTACGCGCCGGGCAATGGAAACCGCGGCGCCCGCGTGGTCGTAGTGAGGATGGGTGAGCAAGATGGCGCCCAGGTCCTCCAGGCGCACACCGAGCAGCGCCAGCTCCGCCTCCAGCTCCCCGGTGGCACGGGAGCCCTTGACTCCGCAGTCCACCAGCACCGGGGGATCCCCCTCGATCAAAAAGGAGTTGGATCGGCCCACCGGGTAGGGCGTCGGCAGGGATATCTGGTGAACATCAGTGGGCAAGGGGGTCCTGTGTCTCATCCTCGACTCTCAGGGGTCAGCGCCGCTTGAACGCCCCCAGCATGGGGTCGAAGCGCGCGTTCGGGAGCATCTGGTAGCCCCGCACGTCTCGACGCATGACCACCAGGTTGTCTTCATGCCAAAGAGGAAAAATGGGCAGGTCCTTGGCCAAGATGGCCTGGACCCGCTGGTATATCTTGCGCCGTCGCGCTCGATCCAGCTCCGCGCGACCAGCCTCGAGGAGCCGGTCCAACACCGGGTTGGAGTAGCCGAAACGGTTGCCGCCGGCGTTGGGGTGCGCCGCGCTGCTGCGCATGGAGGAGTGGAAGAAGTAGTAGTGGTAGTCGGGCTCCGCCAGCTCTGTCATCTGCAACGTGGCTAGCTGGAAGCTGCCCTTCTTGAGATCCGAAAAGAACACTCCCCACTCATAGGGGCGCACCCGCACCCGGATCCCTACCCGCCAGAGCTGGCGGGCGAGCACCCTGGCCAGCGCCACCCTGAAGCGGTTCGATGACGTCTTGTAGGTGAGCTCGAAGCGCGCCCCCCCACCCGGCGGTCGGCGAAAGCCAGCCTCGTCCAGGAGGCGACGGGCCGCCGCCAGGTCGAGCTCCACCGGAGCCAGCGCCCCGTTGTGGGCCCAGTGACGCGGCGCCAAAATGGAGGTCGCCACCCGGGCCTTCCCCCGAAGCTTGGCCTTCACCACGAGACGGCGATTCAAGGCGTGGGCAATGGCGCGCCGCACCCTCACGTCCGCCAGGTGCCCCTCTCGGAGGTTGAAGGCCATGTACGTGGTGGTCAGGCTCGGCCCGCTCTTCACCCGGAGCTTGTCGGATCGGCGCAGGGCCGGCAACAGGAGGGGCGCCACCGTGTTCTGGGTGATGTCTCCACCACCAGCCACCAAGCACAGCAGCCGGGAGTTGTCGTCCTCCACGGTCTTTATCACGTATCTACGGAGCCTGGGCCTGGCCCCGTAGTAGTATGGGTTGGGAGCCATGACAATCCGCTCGGTTGTGCGCGAGACGATCCTCAGTGGCCCTGCGCCCACCAGGTCCAGGTCTCCAACCCTTCCGCCCGGTCCATGGGCCGATGTGGCCACCTGGCTGGCCTTGAGGATCCCCATGTCCAGGTCGCTCAGAAATGGCGCGTGGGGCTCTCGGAGCGTGAACCTGAGCTTCCGCTCGGAGACCACCTCCAGGCGGCTCACCCGGCCAAAGGCGCGCCTGTAGGGCGACAGGGATCTGGGCGCCCGCACGGAGTCGATGGTGGCCTTCACGTCTCTGGCCAGCACCGGGGTGCCGTCCGAGAACCGCGCTCCGGGCCGCAGGGTCACCAGGTAGGTGCGCGAGTCGGGCTGGGTGACCGATTGGGCCAGCTCCATCTTCGGAGTGCTGTCGGGGGTGTTCAGGCTCACCAGGGGCGCGGCGACGAGCCTGGAGACCTTGATGGCGTAGGTGGAGGTTGCGAAGCGGGGATCCAGGTCCTGAACACTCGCCTCTATGAGGACCACCAGCTCATTGGGCCCCGTTCGCTGGGATGCGCCGCAGCCCGCCGCGAGGGCGACGAGCCCCAGCAGGGCCAGCGGTCGCGCGTGCCTCATCTCAGGTTCGCCAGGGCTGTGGTCGCCTTTGTGTAGTACAGCGAGCCCGGCTCGGTGATGCGCCGCACCGCCTCGTACTTGGCCCGGGCCTCGGCGGTCTTCTTTGCCTGCGCCAGGGAGACGGCCTCGCTGACCCAGTTGCGGGCAATGGACTCCAGCTTCAGCACCGCGTTGAGGATGCCCACGTGGGTCGGGTTGGCGGCCTTGCCACGGGACCACCACAGGTAGGCATCCTCGTACCGCGAACGCTTGTACTCCTTCTGCCCGAGGGCCAGGTAGGCCTCCGCGAGCTGGCGCCCGATCTCGTTCTTGGTGTAGCTGCGCAGGGTGGGAGGGATCAGCTCTGCGTCCACGGCCAGGGCCTTGTCGAAGGCGGCCTGGGCGAGCTTGAGGTTCCCACTCTGCAGCGCAGAGGTGCCCTCGCTGTACTTGCCCTTTATCACCGCCAGCTTGTTGAAGATGTTGGTCAGCGTCACGCGATGCTTGCGCATGGAGCGGAGCTTTTGCACCTTCTGCAGCCTGGTGATGGCCGAGTCCAGGTTGCCCTTGTAGTAGAGCATGATGACCTGCACCAGCCGGTCGATCTGGTGCTGCTTCTGGATCTCCGCCAGGGCATCCACCTTTCCGGACGTGGAGGAGGCTACCATGGAGGGGGTCTTGAAACGGCGCGCCTGGCAGGGGCTGTAGCTCTTCACCCGGTGCAGCTTCTTCTCCAGCCGCTTGAGAATCTCCCGGTGCTTCTCCTCGTTGCCCCCCGCCCGCTCGTACTCCGGCAGCAGCGTGAAGTACTTGCACAGATACCGCGCAGCCTTCAGGCGGTTCTTTCGACGGCGAGACTTGTGGTAGGTGAGCCCCTCGGTGAGGTAGTACTTCGCCAGCCACAGGTTCACCTTGCCCAGCTTTAGCTGCGCCTCACCAAAGTAGTCGCTGGTGGGCTTGATGAGCATGTACTGGTTGCGCGCCCTTTCAAAGTTGGCCAAGGTGGTGCCGCTGGCGTAGAGCGCGTTGGCCTTCTTGAGGATCTCCCGGTGCTGGAGCTCCTCCTCGATCTGGCGCAGGAGCCCGTCGCGGGTGGCGTGCCTGGCAAAGATGTTCTTCGTCGGCTCCAGTGCCTCTCGGGCCTTTAGCCACTGACGCTTGCTCATAAAGCCCCTGGCCCGAGCCATGGCCTTGCGAAACTTGCGCTGCAGCCTGGAGTCGGTGGAGGTGGCCATGTGCTGGCCGCCCTTGTGCCGACGCCTAGGCGGCTTGCCCGACATGAGCCCCAGCACCATGAGAGCAATGACCAGCATGGCGCCGCCACCGATCAAGATCATGTGCTTCGGCGTGAGCTTCAGCTTTGGCCTGGCCTCGGCAGCGAGCTCCTTGGCGCTGGCGTGCTGGAGCTCGAAGGCCACCTCGCCGAAACGGAGGCGATCTCCCTTCACGGCCTCGTGGCGCTTGACCTTCTCTCCGTTCACGTAGGTGCCGTTCCTCGATCGGAGATCTATCACCAGCAAGCCAGCGTCGGTCTACCGAAGCCGAGCGTGACGCCGGCTCACGGTGGGATCCATCACCGGGACCTCGAGCTCCTGATCCCGACCAATGTCGAAGTCCTCGGGGAAGTCTACCACCACCTCCACGCCAGCGTTGATGCCCGACATGGCCACCAGCTTCAGGAGCCCACCCTGTGGCCGCACGGTGGGATCAAAGGCCTGGGCGGCCTGGAAGTCGGCCTCGTCGATGACGGCCGGCGCCCCCGCCGCCGCCGCCGCGGCCACGAAGTCCGAGTCCACTGCCACGGACGCTCCTGTGTCGGCGTCTGCTGGCTGGATCTCGATGTCGAAGGAGCCGATCTGCACCAGGCTGTCCGGACCTACGTACAGGGGCTCATCTATCGGGTACTCGTCCACTATGGTGCCCGCGGCGCTGCCGGCGTCCTCCACCACCACCTCTCCCTCGCTGACATAGAAGTAGGCGTGCTCCCGGCTAACCCCCGGGCTGTCAAGGACGATGTGCGCCTCCGGGGAGCGTCCCACCACGATGGACCCCGCCGCCTCATCCAGGTCGAGCTGCCCAACCACGCCCCCGAGGGCGTCTCTAGCGATGATGCGCCACACCTTGGGGATATCTACCGAGGCCTGGCAAAGGACCTGCGAAGTGGTGTTGCCCAGGACTTGGCGCCACCGTTTGTGTTCCTGCTCATTGCCTTGGCCTCACAGGCCGCTCAAGCAGCACGTCATTTGCGACAACTTTTCTCTCCAAGACAAGCTGGCCTCTACTCCCTGAAGATGCCCATGTCCACCTCCACTCCCTTGCGGCGGAGCTCCTCGTAGAAGCGGGGAATGAAGCCGGTGGGCACGAAGCGCCCAACCACGCGGTTCTCCTCGTCAAAGCCCTCCTGCCTGTAGACGAAGATGTCCTGCATCGTGATGACCTCACCCTCCATGCCTGTGATCTCCGAGATGTGAGTCACCTTGCGGGAGCCGTCGGAGAAGCGGGACTGCTGAAGGATGATGTTGATGGCCGAGCCGATCTGCTCGCGAATGGCCTTGATGGGCAGCTCCATGCCGCTCATGAGCACCATGGTCTCCAGGCGCGCCAGGGCGTCTCGCGGGGTGTTGGCGTGGACAGTGGTCAGCGAGCCGTCGTGGCCGGTGTTCATGGCCTGGAGCATGTCCAGGGCCTCCCCGGAGCGGCACTCACCGACGATTATCCGGTCGGGCCTCATGCGCAGGCAGTTCTTCACCAGGTCGCGGATGCTGATCTGGCCCTTACCCTCGATGTTTGGCGGCCGGCTCTCGAGCTGGATCCAGTGCTCGGCGTTGATCTGCAGCTCGGCGGCGTCCTCCACGGTGACCAGCCTCTCCCCATTGGGGATGAAGTTGGAGAGGATGTTCAGGGTGGTGGTCTTCCCCGAGCCGGTGCCGCCGCTGATTACCACGTTTCGGCGGGACATGACGCACATGTTCATGAAGTCCACCATGCCCTGGGTGAGCGTGCCGTAGCGTATCAGCTCCTCGGGGCCCAGCATCTCCCTCTTGAACTTCCGGATGGTGATGCAGGGACCCTTCAGGGCCAGCGGCGGGATGATGGCGTTCACGCGGGAGCCGTCCTTGAGGCGGGCGTCCACCAGGGGCGACGACTCGTCGATGCGCCGGCCAATGGGCGCCACGATGCGCTCGATGATCCCCATCACCGCCTTGTTGGAGCTGAAGACCTTGTCCGCGAGCTGCAGGCGACCGTCCCGCTCCAGGTAGATCTGGTCCGCGCGGTTGACCATGATCTCGGTGATGGCCTCGTCGGCGAGATACTCCTCCAGGGGGCCCAGACCCAGCGCCTCGTTGAGCACATCCTCGATGAGGGCATCCTGGTCCACGAACGCCGGAATGGCGCCCTGCCCGTCCATCTGGGCGACTATCTCGGCGATGTGGTTCTCGGCCTTCTCGCGCAGCTCCTCGTCGTCCAGCTCGTCCATGTTCAGCCGGCGCAGGTCCATGCGGTCGATGAGCCGGTCGTGCACCTCGTTCTGTAGCTCGATGATCTTGCCCCGCTTGGCGTCGGAGACCTGGGCCTGGGGAGCGGGGGCCTTGCGCTTGGGCCTCCTCCTGGGCGCTGGCGCCTCGGGCTGGGCCGGCACGGGGGTGACCGCGTCCTGGAAGTCGGGGGCGTCTGGGGGCGGAGGTGTCGCCGCCTGCTGGGGCGGCGGGATCTCCCGGCGAGCGGGCTTGCGGCCGGCCGGCCGGCCGCCGCGGGTGGGTCGCCTCCGAGGCCGCTTCTGGCGAGGCGGCGCCTGCTGCGGAGCAGCGGCAGCGGGCTGCTGGGGCGGCGGCGTCTCCTGGGCGTATGGGGGAGCCTGCTGGGCCTCTGGCGCCTGCGGCGCGGCGGCGGGCTGCACTGGCGGCGGTGGACCGCCTCCAGCCATGGGGCCGAGCCCGTCATCCTCCTCCATGTAAGCCGGCCGCTCCGGGGGGACATCCGGTGGCCGGCGCCGGGGCGGCGGCGCCTCGGCGGGAGCGGGGCGCCGGGGGGGAGGCTGGGAGGTCCGGCGACCTGCCTGGGCCTGGGGAGGGGGCGGCGGGGCCATGCCCACCTCCGCACCCTGGGCGGTGCCGTCGTCTATGTGCAGGATGAAGTCGCCGATGTAGACCCGATCCGACGCCTTTATCACCAGCGGGCTGGTAATCTTGCGACCGTTGACATATGTGCCGTTGGTGCTCTTGAGGTCCACGATGATGAACTTGCCGTCCTTGACCACGATCCGCGAGTGACGCTTGGACACGTTGCCCTTGGGCAGGATCACATCGTTTCCCTGCACACGGCCAATGGTCACCTCGTTCTTGTCGAACTCCAGCCGACGCTGCTCACCACCTTTTTCGGTGACAACTACAGCATACATTTCGCCTCCGCTCGGGGGGTTGGGGGGGTGTCTGATCTAGTCGAACAGATCCCACTCGACTTTCTTCTTGAAGCGGTCGTAGCGCCGCTCGAACGTCTTGATGGTCCGTCGCACCCAGGGGTGCTGTGGGTTGATGATCCGAGGGGTGATGAAGATGGCGAGCTGGGTCTTTCCACGCTGAAACTCCCGCGACTTGAACAGCTCACCCAGGATAGGGATGTGCCCCAGGATCGGTATCTTGTTGGTGCTCTTTGCGCCCTTGTTGTGATACAGGCCGGAGATCACCAGGGTGGATCCCTCCTGCATGGTCACGGTGGTCTTGACCTTTCGGGTGATGAAGCCGGGGATGCCATTGGC
>JAJRWW010000042.1 GCA_024276595.1 Myxococcota bacterium | reverse complement strand
TGGCTCCCAGAATCACCAGAACAGACAGGTGGATGAGGCGACGTTTCATCTGTGGTCTCTCCCTGGGCTTGTACACGTTTGGCGGAGTATAGGTTTGTAGCCCACAACCTGTCAACACATGTCCACACCCCATATCCACAGCTCCAATGCCCCAAAAGGCGCCTGGCGCCCGTCCCTTGGCTCACGCGCCCAGCTTCCCAGTCCCCGCCAGGGTCCGCGGCGCTCCCAGGCATCTCCCCTGAGGTTCACACAATCGTGACAAGATTTTACCACGGGGTGACATCTCTTTGCCTCGATGTGACAAAAGACGGCAACGATTCTGGTATCTAAAGGTCAGGTCATCGTATCGACCCATGACGGTGACCCGACCTCACGCTGGCGGCACGGCCGTCGTGGACTCCGTTCACTCCGGCGGCTCGGAGTCCACGGCGGCTCGTTCCGTCGCACACCTCGGCCCCGGTGCCCTGTGCAGCGTCCCAGGCCGGCCTCCTCGGTTGAATGGGGCCCTGGAGCACCCTATACTGCACTGGTGAAGAACATCGACGTGAACATTGGCCGTCGCTGTAACCTGCGGTGCGTCTTCTGTCTCGACGGCCGGATCTCGTCCAGGCAACGCCAGTGGGTTCCGCTCGAGAGCGCCCGGGAGGAGCTGCGTCGCGGCTATGAGAGCGGCTGCCGCTCCATGGGTCTGCTCGGCGGGGAGCCCACCGTCTACCCACACCTCTTCGAGCTGCTGGCCCACGCCAAGGAGCTGGGCTTTGAGCGAATGGCCCTCTACACCAACGGTCTCCGCCTGGGCGACCCCGAGCTGTGTGACCGCCTGGTTGACGCGGGTGTCACTCGCATCGGGGTCTCCATCCACGCCCACCGCCCCGAGCTGGAGGACAGCCTCACCTCCCGCCCCGGGGGCTTCGAGGCGAAGATCAGGGGAGTACGCAGGCTTGCGGCCCATCGGCGCCAGGGCCGCCTCAGACACGGTCTGGCCGTCAACCCGGTAATAACCCGCCCCAACCTGCCCCACCTGCTGGCCATGCTGCGGTTTTTTGCCCGCCAGGGTGTGGACGACCTCCGCTTCAACTTCGTGAGGTCCATCGGCCGGGCGGAGGGGAGCGTGGAGCTCACCCCGAGGTATCGCGACGCGGCCAAGGCCTGCGTGGAGCTCATCGTGGAGAACGAGCGGCGTCTCCACAGGGCCCTCACCTTCGGGGACTTCCCCTTCTGTGTCTGGCCCTGGGAGGTGCTGGGCAGCGACGTGCTGCGGAGGCGGTACATCGGGGAGTTTAACGACCTGAGGACGGACGTCTCCCTGTTCGAGGCGCCCTCCGAGGACGTGGGGGATCTGGACCGCTTCAACTGGGCGGACCGTCGAAGGGCCAGGCTCAAGCTCAAGTACCCGGCGTGCGAGGGCTGCGCCTTCTTCCAGGATTGTGAAGGAGTGTACCGCTGCTACGCCGACATCTACGGCGCCAACGAGTTCGGTGCCGTGTCCGCCTCCGGGGTGCGGCTGCGCAGGGCGTCGGGTAGATAGGCTCCCCACCCGGTCCCGCCTGGTGCTCGACCTGGTCGAATCGTAAGACCCATAGAGCAGCACCCGCAGGTCTTTGACATTGCCTGGCATCGAGTGCTACTTTTTGGCACATGGATATCGCCGAGGCCTTCAAGCAGATCAGCGATGTGGTGATCGACGCCTACTTCATTGCCGACACCAAGGGGCGTATTCTGGACTACAACCGTGCGTTCTTTGCCCTCTTTCCCCGGCAGGTGGCCAGGAAGCTCAAGTCCGTGACCGTGGCCGAGGTGATCTCCATGGAGCGGGACGTGGCCAGGGAGTGCATGGATGCCGACCGCCATGTGCGCCTGGACGAGATCCCCCTGCGCCCCAAGGGCTCGGATCGGGATCTACGGGTGATCCTCTCGGCGATACCCCTCAAGGCGACCGACGGCACCGTGGCTGGCGCGCTGGTGATTCTGCGCAACGTCACCGACGAGGCGATGATGCAGATCAAGTACCAGGAGATCCTGGAGACCGAGGCCAGGGAGCGGGAGCGGCTGGTGCAGCAGATCCAGGAGCGCACCAGCTCCCTCGTGGAGGCCAACGACCTGCTGCTGGATCTTCAGCGTGAGCTCATGGAGTACAAGAAAGGCATCCGTCTTTAGCCGGACGCCTTCCCCGGACAGAGGGCCTCGGTGCGAGGCTACTGTCTCGGATCCTGACCCGGCGAGCTGGCATCGTCGTCTCCTTCGAGCCCGGTGAGATAGAAGCCGTAGATGAGCTTCGCTCCGCCGATGATCAGCTCCTGGCGCGCCTCACCGAAGGACCAGGTCAAGCCGGCGATGGAGGAGCCGAAGGCGGTGGACCTCGCCTTCAGGTCGACCCCGAGCATCTTGGAGGGCTCGGCCGTGTCGCCGATGACGACGCCGTCGCTCTCCTCGGTAAGCGTTTGCGTCGTAGGGGAGTGGGTCCACGCCACCTGGAACAGGATGGCCCTGCCCCCGTTCTCTCCAAAGGCGCCGTCCGGGTCACCCACGACCAGCTCGAAGACCCCGTCTCCGGTGACGTCCACCGCCCCCACCCGCGCGCCAAAGCCCAGGGTGGCGCCCTCAAAGGAGTAGCTCGGCGTGCTCAGGTCGAGGGCAGCGGGAGATCCAGTGCTCAGGTACACGTAGACCCGGCTGCTGGTGTTGGCCATGTCGTTCTTGTTGGGAGAGCCGACGATCAGGTCGTCCACCTGGTCGCCGTTCAGGTCCACGGCGACCAGGGCGGTGCCAAAGAACTGCTCCGTCCGTCCCCCCATGGTGGGCGAGGGCAGCACGGTGCTGCAGTCGGGGGCTCCGCTCCAGGTGATGAGGTACACCGCCCCGAAGAGGGGAGGGTCGGGGCTGGGGATGCCGGCGACGAAGGTGTCGGTGGTGTCACCCTCGGCAAAGCGTCCGGCCGCCAGGCCCCTGTAGCGGGAGCCGTAGGCAGAGTTTGGGCTCGGCAGATAGCAGCGGGGCGACATGGTTGCGTCGCTGGACTCGTTCATGAGGATGAATATGTTGTCGTCGTCGGCCACGGCCCACTCCTGCTGGCCGGAGGGGAGGTCCAGGTGGCCGGCGGCGAGGGCGCCGCCGAACCCCCGCACCGTGCCGGCGTTGGGCCCCGCCGAGATCATGCCGCCGCCCACGAGCGCTGGGCTGGCCGCGTCCGCGGGGGGGATGCGGACCCAGCGCACGTAGTTGTCCTCGGGCACCCCGAGGAGCACCCGGGCGTCGTCGCCAAGAGGAGAGAGCTCGACCATGGCCTCCACCGTGTTGCCCTTGCGGTCCTGGTTCGGGTGCACCTGGTCCTTGGCCACCCGAACGATCCTCAGGTTCTCCACGCCTCCGCGGGGGCCGATCTCCAGGGTGGCAGCAGGGGTGGTGTACTGTCCCCCAACCACTATCGTGGGAGGGCGAGCCTCCTCGGTGCGCTCGAGCACAACCAGGTTCAGGCCAAAGCTAGGAGAGGTGAGCTCGTCGGGCTTTTCGTAGACTCGCACGGGGGTCTCCCTGGAGAGATCGTTCAGCTCCCCCCAGGTGCACCCCTGGGACGCCGTGAGGCCGAAAGCCAGCCAGGCGGTGATCAGGCCGGCGGGGGAGAGATGCCTGGAAAAGAGGGTCATTTCACCACCTCCAGGTTCCGCGGACGCCCGCGAAGGTTGGTCCCAGCTCGGGGGTAATGGCGACGCGCTTGTGGTACAGCCTGACCTGGGACTTGGGCCCCCGGTCGGCAAAGGTGTAGTAGACGCCGAAGATGGCCGCCAGACCGGCGAGGCCGAACATGCCGTTTGCGATGTACGCGTAGACTCGGCCCCTCTTGAAGCGCCCGTCGGAGGAGTTGACTAGCACGTTGTTGTTGATGTCTCCCTGCAGGTCGTCGGTGATCTGCCTGGAGATGTATCCCAGGGCGATGCCCCCCGCCAGGAGGCCAGCGGCGAACCCGTAGGCCACGTAGGCGCTCACCCGGGATGGCTTTTTTGCCAGCTTGATGCGCGCGGTGTGCAGGCGTAGCCGGCGCACGATGAGGTCGCTCTTGACGGGCTTGTAGCCCTTTCGGCGGATCTCCAGGCTGTGCTTTCCCGGCATGACCACAACCCTGTCGCAGGGCACCTTGCAGAGCTCCTTGCCGTCGAGGAGCACCTGGGCTCCATAGCCCGTGGCGCCCGATACGGTGAGCCAGCCATGCTTGAGCCGGGTCAGCCTGATGTGCAGGCGATTGGTCTTTCCGGAGACCACGTTCAGCTCCTTCTTGGCCATGTGGTAGCCCACCTTGCCCACCCAGATGGTGTGCTTGCCAGGCTTGAGGAAGCCTGTGTACGGGGTGCGACCGATGGCGCCAAACTCCCTCTTGTCGATGTAGACCTTGGCTCCCGGAGTTGTCGCGGTGATCTGCACCCAGCCCAGGTAATGCTCCCGGCTCAGGGCGACGAAGAGGTCCAGGAGGCGGTCCGGGCTGACGCTGATGCCTTTCTTCTCCGGTTTGAAGCCCCGGTGCTCGATGATGACGGTGTACTCCCCCTTTGGGAGGCTCCCCTGCCAGGGGCTCTGCCCCAGCTTCTTCATCTTGCTGTTCAGGTAGATCGCCGCGCCAGCGGGTCTGGTGGATATCACCACGACCCCCTTGGGCCGTATGGTGGGCAGCGCTGGCAGCACCACGGCCCTCCGGCGGACCACGGCTCGCCTGGGGGGCTCCACCGTTCGCCTGGGGGGCTCCACCGTTCGCCTGGGGGGCTCCACCGTTCGCCTGGGGGGCTCCACCGTTCGCCTGGGGGGCTCCACCGTTCGCCTGGGGGGAGTAGGTCCCGCCGCATCGCGTAGCGCCTTCTCCAGGACGGCGATTCGTCTCCTGATCTTCCCGGCGTCCGTGGCCTTGGGCTTCTTTGCCAGGTAGCGCCGAAAGTACAGCACCGCTTTCTGGTAGGCCTTGCCCTTTTCGAAAGCCACCGCCGCGTTGAACAGAAAGGCAGGGATGGGCTTGGCCCTGTTGGCCTGGAGAAAGGCCTCCGCCGCCTGGATGAACTTCTTTTGGAGATAGAGCTGCTGGCCCTTCGAGAAGGCCGCCTTGGCGGCGGAGAGGGCGGGGTCGGAGTCGGCCCGGGCCTGCCCCGAGGCCCCCAGGAAGGCCAGCAACCCCGCCAGAAAAAACGCAAGAGAGGCTCTTTTTCGGACACACATGGGAAGAAAGCTATCGCGGCGTTGGACCGGTGTCAATCACGCCATCTGGCACGCCATCTGGGGGCCATGGAGCGAGGCGCTCGGCCGTCGCTAGGCCGCCGAGGTGGAGTCACCCGCGTTGTGGGGGATGGAGAGGGTAAAGGTGGAGCCCTTGCCCAGGACAGAGTGGACCCGAATGGTCCCACCGTGATTCTCGGCGATCCGCTGGCTAATGGGCAGGCCCAGGCCAGTGCCGCCGCTCTTGGTGGTGAAAAACGGCACAAAGAGCGATCTCAGGTGCTCCCGGCTGATGCCCACCCCGGTGTCCTTGAAGCTAACCTCGATCCATGTGGCCCGGGGCCGCCCCCGACGCAGGGTGCGCGAGGAGACGGTCAGCCTCCCTCCCCCCTTGCGCATGGACTGCAAGGCGTTCTGACCCAGGTTGAGAAAGACCTGGTGGAGCTGCTCCGGGTTGGCCCGGGTCCGGGGGAGCTGCGCGTCCAGATCCAGGCGGAGATCCACCTCCTCGGGGATGGAGCCCAGCATCTGGACCGAGCGCTTGACCACGTCGTTTATCTGTAGCTGCTCCCGCAGGCCGTGGTCCGGGCGGGCGTAGTCCAGAAACTGGGACACCACTCGGTTGAGGCGGTCCACCTCCTCGATGATGATGTCCAGAAACTCCCCCAGCTCCGCCGACACCTGGCCCGAGCCCTTGTCGTCCTCGCCCTCCTCCGGCTCGGCGCGCAGGTACTGCGCGGCGCCCTTGATGGCGCCCAGGGGGTTTCGGATCTCGTGGGCCAGGCCGGCGGACATCTGGCCCAGCACCGCGAGCCGATCTCGCTCCGTGAGCGCCTGGAAGATGCGCGAGTTCTGCATGGCCACCGCGATCTGGCCCGCCACCCCCTTGATCAAGTCCAGCTCGTCGGTGGAGTAGGCCTCCCGGAGGCGGTCGTCTCGGATGGAGAGCAGCCCCAGGAGCTGCTCGTCCGCAGACAGTGGGATGCAGGCCCCGGTGGAGAGCTCCTCCATGGAGCGGATCACCGCGTCCAGGGCCTGGTCGCTGCCAGTGGCCGGGGTCTCCCAGCCCAGCCGATGAGCCTCCCGCTCCAGGATGAGCGAGTCCAGCACCAAGAGCCCGTTGGCCTTGAGCGCCTCCAAGAAATGGGTGTTGGTGGCGGAGTCCAGGCGCTCCGGGGGACGCGGCCCCAGGTAGCCGCGGAGGCTGAAGCCGGTGCCGTCCTCAGAGGCCACGTAGAGGGCCGCATGGGTCACCCGGCGGGTGCGCTTCAGGCTCTCGATGACCAGGGCGGCCAGCTCGTCGATGTCGATCACGTGGCGGATCTTGCGGTTGAGCTCCAGCAGGTGCTGCGACAGCTCGAACTTCTCCCTGAAGAGATACTGGTTGACCCTCTCCTCGATGGTGGAGCGCAAGGGGTCGATGAGGATCAGCACGATGACCGAAGCGATGACCGTGTTAAACAGAAAGAGCGAGCGCTGGGTGGTGTCCACCCAGGCCAGCATCACCCCGTAGACGATGGACAGGATGAGTACCATGAGCGCCAGGATGGACAGGCGCGCGAGCACCTCCTGCAGATCCAGCAGCCTGGGCAGAAAGAGGTTCTGGGAGAGGAAGTAGAGAAACAGCGTGGTGAACAGGATGCCCAGGGCCGGCAGGGCGGTGCCTGCGGACCAGGGGGCGTAGGCGCCCACCAGCGCCAGCATTGTGATGAGCAGCCCCACGATCAAGTACCTGAGCCTGGTCTGCTCCACCTCTGACTCGGTGTGGCCGTAGCGGCGGTACATGCGCAAGGTGGCCAGCATGCTGCCCCCCATGACATACAGGAACACGGCGGCCTTGAACCAGCGCAGCACCTGGGGCTGTGGGAAGAGCACCAGGTACACCACCACGCCGCTCATCAGCACGGACGCCACGACGAACCACGGGTCCCAGCCCGGCGACTGGGCGGGGTCGTCCGAGAGAAAGGCTCGGGTGAACCGCAGCAGCGTCAGCGGGATCCCGAGGGCCATGAGGTAGCTCACCAGCACGGTGGAGGTGTCGCCCAGCATGAGGCCCACGAAGTTGGCCAGGTGGTAGGCGAAGAGGTTGAAGCACAGGAGCGCGAAGGTGTGATACGGCGGGCGCCGGCGGTCCTCCAGGTACACGGACAGACCGATGGCGGCCGAAAGGAGAGCGGCCACGAGGGCTGAGAGGGACTCGGATGTCACGGCTCCCCAGGGGCGTCACCGAGCAGTGTGAGCGCTCGGGCCAGGTCCCCGAGCTCCTCGGGGAGGACGGTGCGCAGGTCCAACAAGAGCCGGTCGTCCTCGATGCGTCCTATGACCGGGGGCCTGCCGCCGCGCAGCCGCTCGTGGAGAACGTTGGCAGAGAGGGCCGGGTGGGTCACCTCCAGCCCGGCCGATGGGAGCTCCGCCAGGGGAGATGATCCGCCCCCGGGCCGGGCGGTGGTGCTCACCTTGCGCAAGGTCAACCCGGAGCATGTCCGACCCCGAAGCCTCCTCAGGAGAGAGGTGCGGCGCCGCTGCACCGCGGCCAGGGGCTCGGTGAGCATCCGCGCCGTGGGAACCTGCTCGTGAGCGCGTCCGGTGGCGTGCAGCCACAGCACCGCCTCCAGGCTGGCGAAGGTGAGCTTGTCCGGCCGCAGGGCGCGCAGCAGCGGGTGGCGGGTGAGCCGCTCCACCAGGTCCCTGCGGCCGGCGATCACCCCGGCCTGGGGCCCGCCCAGGAGCTTATCGCCGGAGAAGGTCAATAGGTCCATTCCCGCCGAGAGCACGTCCCTTGCCGTGTGCTCCCCGGCGAAGGCAGCGGTGCCCGGGCGGTCCAGGAGGCCGGAGCCCAGGTCCATCATGGTGGGCAGGTCCAGCTCCCGGCCGAGCCGGGCGAGCTCCCCTGGGGAGACCTCCTCCACGAAGCCCACCAGCGCGAAGTTGGAGCGGTGCACCTTGAGCAGCAGCCCGGTCCTCTCTGTCACCGCCCGGCGGTAGTCCTCCAGGCGAGTGCGGTTGGTGGTGCCCACCTCGACGAGGTGCGCCCCCGACTGGGCCATTATGTCGGGAACCCGAAAGGAGCCACCGATCTCCACCAGCTCCCCCCGGGAGACGATGACCTCCCTGTCCCGAGCCAGGCCCGAGAGACACAGGAGCACCGCGGCCGCGCAGTTGTTGGTCACCAGCGAGGCCTCTGACCCGGTGATCCGGCTCAGAAGCTCGGAGGCGTGGCCGTGGCGGTGGCCACGATGGCCGCGCTCCAGGTCGTACTCCAGGTTGCTGTAGCCTCTGGCCACCGCCAGCAGCCGCTCCAGGGCAGCGGGGGGCAGCGGAGAGCGCCCCAGGTTGGTGTGCACCACCACGCCGGTGGCGTTCACGAGCGGGATCAGGCTCGGCTCGGCCAGCCGCTCCGCCCTGGCCGCCACCAGCGCCAGGTCTATCGAGGGATCGTCCGTCTCCCCTGCCAGGAGCGCCGCTCGCTTCCGCGCGATCTCCTCCCGCACGGCAGTCTTCAAGGCGAAGTCGTCGCCCTGGCGGGAGGCCAGGGCAGAGAGCTCTGGCTCTGCCAGAACCTCGGAGACGGATGGCAGCTTGCCGAGCAGCGCGTTTTTGTCCAGGTCGGGCATGGGGGGCCTGCGGGGCGCCACGGGCGCTCCGCCAGTTTTTAGCACGAATGCCGGGCTACATACAGAAACCGCCCGCGTCCGTGTCACACGGGGAGGAGGGGCAGTCCGAGGAGGTCTCGCAGCGCCTAGGGGCGCAGTACGTGTGGCCCTGGGGCTCGCCCGGATCCAGCAGGATGAAGCCCAGGTCTCCAGCCCCGTTGGGGGGCTCGCAAGCGAGCTGCGGATCCTGGTCGCAGAGGTGATCCGGTCCGCACCGGGCGAGGCAGACCGGCTCCCCGGCCAGGGGCCCGCCGGCAAAGGTCACGCAGGCAGCGTAGCTGGGGCAGGGGGCATCCAGGCAGCCGTCGATGCACAGGCCGAAGCGCCCCAGGTGGCCGCAGCGACCGCTGTAGCAGAGCGCGGGATCCGACTGATCCAGGGTGTCATGGCAGCTCTCTCCCAGGTCCGCGAGCACGTCCGGGAAGCAGACGGGCTGCCACTGCCTGCCCAGGTTGGCGTCAAAGGAGGGGAGCTCTCGACACACGAAGCCGGGGCGAGGGCAGTCGGAGGAGGTCTCGCAGCCCGGGAGGCAGACCTGAGATCGCCAGCCGTCGGTGTCGGTGGCGTCCCCCACGGTGAGGTCGGCACAGACCGTGTCCTGGGGGCAGCCATCGCACCTGGAGGAGCAGGTGCCCTCCAGGATGGGGGGACAGCCCGTGGCGTCGCCCGTCTCGCAAAGGCAGAGGGACTCGGCGCACTGGGCGTCCTCCGAGCAGTAGGCTCCCGCCGGCGCTGGGGCGACCTCCACCAGGGTCGGGTAGGGCGGTGAGATGGAGCCGAAGGGGCCGCCCACCACGAGCAGCACATTGTACTCCCCCGGGAGGCGGTACTCGTGGGAGGTGCTCGGTGATGAGGCGTCGGGGGTGGAGTCGCCGAACTCCCAGCGGAAGCTGGAGGCGTCGGTGGGCGCCAGGCTGGAGAAGGCCAAGAGCAGAGGCGCTGTGCCCCGACAGGTCTGGGTCTCCGAGGTGAGGTCCAGCTCCTCGCAGCCGCTGATGGTGACCCCGGCGAATGGCTCCCCGCCGGCGTCCTGGCCGGGGAGGGCGTCGTGGCCAGGGGTCGAGTCCGGGCCGAGGCCTCCGTCAATGTGGAATCGGGGCCTGGCGTCGCATCCCGCCGCCAGAACCAACGCCCCGAGCAGAGCGGGCAGCGCTCGCAGGAGCCAGGACGTCCTCGTCTCCGGAGAGGAGCACAGGAGCTCTCCATGTCTCGGCGCCAGCGGACCAGATCCTCGGGAGGGGCTCATGGCATCAGTATATCGCATATTATCGCATTTGTGGCGGCCGCGGCGACCTCTTCGCCCCTGCGTGGGAGCTCCTGGGCCGGGATGAGACGCAGTGCGGCATTTTCCCGCCAGCTCGTGGCTGGTTTCCTTTTCGGCAAGGTGGTGAGGGTCCTGGGCAAGGAGCCAACATCGGCGCCCACCCGTGGTCGACACCGCCTCGTCGGTTTGAGGGTCAGCCTCGCTCCCTCGAGGACGAGAATCTGAGGCAACTGAGTCAAGCTTTGTATCCGGCGCCCGAGGCGGCACGAACCAGCCGTCGCACGTGCGGCGGCCGGCGACGAGTGTCGCCGTGCTGAGGGGAGGGGGCCCCGCGGGCCACGGGTAGTGGCCTGCGGGGGAGGGGGACCGCAGAGTCCCCCTCTACAGTCATTCTAGCGAGGCCCCAACTACGGGGAGAAACAGCAACATCGGCGCCCACCCGTGGTCGACACCGCCTCGTCGGTTTGAGGGTCAGCCTCGCTAGATAGTCGCCACTAACTTTAGGGTTGATTCTTCCCGGCGCTTGGATAGGATGCGACCCAAGGTGGAAAATTATGAACGGGTGGTTTTGATCTCTCGGGATGTTTTCGGTGGTTCTCGTTTGATTGCGGTTAGATAGACGAGCAGCTCCTGCCCCGTGGGTCAGCTCCACCGCCTAGCAAGGAGATCGACATGGAAGCGCTATACCTCTACGGACCCATCGGTGCCGGAGTGGCGGCCCTGCTGTACGGCTTTTACAAGGCCTCCTGGGTGGCCAAGCAGGACCCGGGAAACGAACGTATGCAGAAGATCGGCACCTGGATCGCCGACGGTGCCATGGCTTTTCTGCGCAGCGAGTACAAGGTGCTGGCCATATTCGTGCTGGCCGTGGCTGTGGCCCTGGGCGCCTCCAACGCCGGGCTGAAGGGCTCCCACTTCATGATCGCGGTCTCATTCATAGTGGGCGCCCTCTGCTCCGCGCTGGCTGGCTACCTGGGAATGAGGGTGGCCACCCAGGCCAACATCCGGACGGCCCATGCCGCCCAGAAGGGCCTGAACGGAGCTTTGCAGGTTGCGTTCTCCGGGGGCGCAGTGATGGGGCTCTCGGTGGTGGGCCTGGCCCTCATCGGCCTCGGAGGTCTGTTCGTTCTGTACAAGAGCATGTTTGGCTTTGGCTACACGGGCAAGTCCACCGACGCCCTCATGGTGACCCTGAACGTGCTCTCGGGCTTCTCCCTGGGAGCCTCCTCCATAGCCCTGTTTGCTCGCGTGGGGGGTGGCATCTACACCAAGGCCGCCGACGTGGGCGCCGACCTCGTGGGCAAGGTCGAGGCCGGCATCCCGGAGGACCACCCGCTCAACCCGGCCACCATCGCCGACAACGTGGGCGACAACGTGGGCGACGTGGCGGGCATGGGCGCCGACCTGTTCGAGTCCTATGTTGGCTCCATCGTGGGCTCGATGATCCTGGCCACCGCCTGGTTTGGCGGCATGGAGATGGTCTCCAAGGGCTCGGGCATGAACGTCGTCTATCTGCCCATGATGATCGGCTTCATCGGGATCCTCTGCTCCATCGTGGGCACCTTCTTCGTAAAGACCAAGGAAGGCGGCAACCCCCAGACCGCTCTCAACATTGGCACCTTCGGAGCCGGGGCCGTCATGGTCGTCGCCACCGTGGTCGCCATCTACCTGATGATCCCCCACGAAGGCATCAAGGTAAGGAGCGTGATCTTCGGATCGGTGCACACCTACCAGTGGTGGGGCCTGGTCCTGGCGGTGGTGGGTGGCCTCGTGGCCGGCATCCTGATCGGCATGGTGACCGAGTTTTACACCGCCACCAACAAGATGCCCGTCAACAACATCGTGGAGTCCTCCCGCACGGGCCCTGCCACAACGATCATCCAGGGCCTGGCGGTCGGCATGAACTCCACCACCATCCCGATCCTGCTCATCTCGGGCGCCATCATCCTGGCCTACCACTTCGCCGGGCTCTACGGAGTGGCCCTGTCGGCGGTGGGCATGCTCTCCACCACCGGCATCCAGCTCGCGGTGGACGCCTACGGCCCCATCGCCGACAACGCCGGCGGCGTGGCGGAGATGGCCCAGCTAGGCAGGGACGTGCGCGCTCGCACCGACAAGCTGGACGCGGTGGGCAACACCACGGCGGCCATAGGCAAGGGCTTTGCCATCGGGTCGGCAGCCCTCACAGCTCTGGCCATGACCGCCGCCTTCCTGACCAAGATGGGCCTCAACTCGAAGGGCGTGCCCAACGTGGTCATCAACGCAGCCGACCCCTTCGTGCTCGTGGGGTTGCTGCTGGGCTGCATGCTGCCCTTCCGCTTCTCCGCCATGGCCATGGTGGCCGTCTCCAAGGCAGCCGAGGACATGATCAGGGAGGTGCGTCGGCAGTTCAAGGACATCAAGGAGCTCAAGCCGGCCTTGCTAGCCGCCCAGAAGGCCGAGTCCGAGGAGCGGGAGCCCAACGCCGAGGAGCTGAAGATCATCGAGGCCGCCGACGGCAAGGCCGAGTACGCCCACTGCGTGAAGATCTCCACGGACGCGGCCATCAAGAAGATGATGGTGCCCGGCCTCATCGCGGTGCTGGTGCCTCTTGTGGTGGGCCTGATCAGCCCCAACATGCTGGGCGGCCTGCTCGTGGGCGTGACCATCTCCGGTGTGTGCATTGCCATCTTCCAGTCCAACGCTGGCGGCGCCTGGGACAACTCCAAGAAGCAGGTCAAGGACGGGGGCCACGAGGGCTACGGGGACGCCTACGAGGAGATGCACAAGGCCACCGTCACCGGCGACACTGTGGGTGATCCCTTGAAGGACACCTCCGGCCCCAGCCTGAACATCCTGGTGAAGCTGGTCTCCGTGGTGGCGATGATCATCGCCCCGATCCTCTACGCCATCCATTTTTAGCGAAGCTGAGCCTCAGACCGAGGAGGCGGTGTCGACCAGGGGTGTGCGCCGATAGTGGTGATTCTGCCCGTATGTGGGGCCTCGCTAGCCTGACTGTAGAGGGGGACTCTGCGGTCCCCCTCTACAGTCAGGCCACTACCCGTGGCCCGCGGGGCCCCCTCCCCTCAGCCCGGCGACACTCGTCGCCGGCCGGTGCGTGTGCACCGGCAGGTTGGCGCTTGGTTGTGGTTCTGAAGCGCAAGATGGCAGAACCCATACGACAATTTCTTGCTCGAGGGCTGCTTGGAGGCAGTCGAGGCAGTGGCTCAGAGCGAGGAGTGGGCGCGG
>JAJRWW010000468.1 GCA_024276595.1 Myxococcota bacterium | reverse complement strand
GCCGGGAGCCCGCCGGGAGCCCGCCGGGAGCCTGCCGAGACGTCCTCAGACCAGGCGCAGGGTCTGGCTCGTGTAGGTGGCGCCCCCGGAGACGATGGCCGCGTTCTCCTTGCGCCGCTTGTCGGCGAGCTGCTCCACGTACCTTCGCATCTGGGGGAAGGCGCTGGTCAACGTCTTGAACTGGCGCTGGGAGATGGCCAGCAGCCAGACCTTGCTCTTGGCCGTGACCGTGGCCACGGCGGGACCGCCCGTGAGCATGGAGATCTCTCCCACCAGGCTCCCCGGCTGTAGCTCCCCGAGCACGACGGTGTTGCCCTGGCGGTTTCGAGTGGCCACCGCGCTGCCCGCGAGGAAGATCATCAGGCCGCCAGAGGGCTTGCCCTCCTTGATGACCACCTTGCCCTCCTTGATCTCGTACAGCTTGAACTTGCGAGCGAGCAGCCAGCGCTTGGACTCGGGTACCGGGCGAAGCAGGTCCGAGGTCTTGACAAAGATCTCCAGGAGACGGTCCTTGAGAAAGCCGATGAGCACCGGCACCACCTTCGGAAACTGCTGAATGAGCCGCCTGAGGGTGTCGCGGCTCAGCTCGAACATCTCCACTCTGGTGATGGCCTTGACCGAGGCCACCCTCGGAGTGTCGGTGAGGAGGGCCATCTCGCCGAAGAACTCGCCGTCACTGAGAGTGGACACCTGCACGGTGTTGCCGTTGGTCTCCCGGGTGATGGCCACCTTGCCGCGGATGATCACGTACAGTGAGCCGCCCTTCTCCCCCTGGCGGACGATGATCTCTCCCGGCTGCTTCTCCAGGTAGCTCATCTGGGCAACCAGGCTCTTCATTGCGTCGACGCCCAGCTTCTTGAACAGGTCCGGAGGGGTGGTTGTGGGGCGCTTCTCCGGGATCGGCGGCGGACCGCCGCCAACGGCTCGACCAGGCTCCGCCGGAGGGAGATCTTCGATCACCTCGATGTCCTCGATGTCCACCTCGAACAGCTCCTCGGTGGGCTTTCGACCCACTGGCCCCGACGGCTTGCGGTGGGTCCCCGGCATGATGTCTTCGAGCTCGAGGGTCTCCAGCGGGGCGTCGGGCTCCAGGGTGGGTCTTCTTCGAGGGACGCTCACCTCCTTCGCCTCGCTCCTGGGCAGGGACTCCATGAAGGTGTTGTCCGTGACCTCCATGCCGACGCCCTCTGCGGAAGCGCCCTGGTGCTGCTGCTTCTCCACCTCCTCCACGACGATCGCGATGTCGAGGCTCTCGGTGAGCTTTCCCATGGTCGGACCGGGGCTATGCTCACGACGGGGTGGAGTGTCCACCAGCGGAGGAGCATTTGCGGCCTCCTGGGTGTTGCCGGGCGGCCTCAGGGGTGCGGGGATCTTTGGGAGCGAGGAGGGGACAGGCGGCGTTGGGACGGAGGTGGGACGAGCCTCTCCATCCAGCAGGTCCTCCAGCTCCGAGAGGTCCAGCGCCTGCAGCTCTTTGGGGGATGTGTCCTTGGCTCCCCTTGACCTGGCCGAGCCCTGGGGAGGAGAGGCGCTCTGGCTCCGGTGGGCTGCCTGGGCAGACCCTCCCGGCAGGGCCGACGGCTCCGCCGTCGGCGTGTGTGGAAGGGGCGGCGGGGGGGATATCTCCTTGCCACCGGTGGCCGCCAGGGCGGCATGGCCGGTGGGCTGAGGGGTGGGCCGAGCAGCGGAAAGCGGGGATCGTGAGCTGCCGCTCACCGCCTCCAGCAGGCGGTTCCCCGTGGCGTTGAGGGGGTCCATGACCAAAAGCACCTTGCACATGGCCACGCACTTGACATCGAAACCTTTTTTGTGATATAATTTCGCGGCCTTGGTGAAATGCTCCACCGCCTCGGTTATCTGTCCGAAGCGCTTGTGGGCCTCTCCCGCCAGGTGTGGCCACCGGGGCTCCTGGGGGTCGCGCTTCTCCAGCTCATGGTAGATGTCCAGCGCCTTTTTGAGGTTGCCCGCTTGCCGGAGCTTCTCCGCCTTGTCCCTGAGCTTGCGAATCTTTCGATCAGCCTTGTCCAACGGTACGTCCCTCGGCGGCGTGCGGAGTAAGACACTACCACGGGTGGTGGCGGTGCGCAGCAACGTCTTTGACGAAGAGCTACCCCGCGCTCCTCCCGCACTCCTTGCATCTTCCGTCCGGACCGATGATGCCGATGCACGCGCCGTCGGGGCAGAGGGTGCGCTCCTCCAGGTCGTTGTCCTCCCCTGCCCCGTGCCCATGGCGCGGATCTTCGACGGGCTCTCCCCCTGCCGGCAGGCGCTCCGAGGTCTCGGGGCCATGGGTGTGGCCGCGATGGGCTGGTCTCCCAGGGGTCGCATTCGAGGCCCACTTCCCGCACTCCTTGCACCTTCCGTCCGGACCGATGACGCCGATGCACGCGCCGTCTGGGCACAGCTCCCGCAGCTCCGGATCGAACGTGTCCCCCTCGACCTTCCGAGGCGTGGGGTCCATGGGCTCGTCCCCCAGGGAGGTCGCCTCGGCGGGTGAGGCTGTCTCCGAGCCCTCGAGGACCTGGGATGGCCCGCTGCCAGGCGAGGGTCTGGCGCCGGCGCGAGGTGCTTCAGATGCCTTTCCGCACTCCTTGCACCTTCCGTCCGGACCGATGACGCCGATGCACGCGCCATCTGGGCACAGCTCCCGCAGCTCGGGGTCGAAGCCTCCGTCGAGGGTGTGGTCTTCGCCTGTCACTGGCACACCCCGTCGCTACTTCAAGCTCTTGACTAGGTCTTCGAGCGTGGACTTGGCCTCTGCCGCAGAGCTGTCTTTCTGAGGAGGAGCCTTGCGGTCGACAAAGTTGAAGTGCTGGCAGAAGTTGGCCTCTTCCCGATCCCGGATAAAGGGAGCGTGGGTCTCCCTGCACTCGTTGTGGATGTTGGGGTCGTGGAGCTCGCAGTTCTTGCACACGTGCAGATCCGCGCGACAGTGAATACAGCTATCTTGTCGACCCACCTTCACGCCCACCTTGACCAGGAACTCCAGCTCATTTCCGCATTTCCAGCAGTAGTATGCCATCGGCCATCTCCCCCTGCGGCCGCACGCATCCGTCCATCGGGCAGCGACCAGCAAAGCGATGCCTACCACAGATAGCATCGCCGTGGAACTGGCTCAAGACCCAAAGCCAGGGAGCCATGCGCGCTGCCTGTGTGTCGCCCCGCCTGCACGGGGCTCTGGCTGACTTTACCAACCCTTGACTCATCGAGTACAACATGGCCTGTTGGAGGGCGGAAGCTCGGTACCACGCAGAAGGGAGGCGTCAGGTGCTGCAACGGATTGGCGTTTCGCTGGAGGAGAGCCTGCTCAAGCAGTTTGACGAGGACATCACGGCGCGGGGTTACACCAGCCGCTCGGAGGCGCTGCGAGATCTCATTCGGGAGCAGCTCGTGGCCCGCCGCTGGTCGGACTCTGCGGACAGCTCCGCCGAGCAGGTGGCGGTGGTGTCACTCGTCTACGAGCACGACAGCATGGATCTGGCCAGGCGGCTCACCGCAATTCAGCACAGAGACCCTCACGCGGTGGTGTCTGCGCTGCACGTGCACATGGACCACCACAACTGCCTGGAGGTGCTGATCCTTCGGGGCGCCGCCCGGAAGATAATCTCCTTGGCAGAGCAGCTCGTGGCTGTGAGGGGGGTGAAGTTCGGGAAGGTGGTTCCGGCCACCACGGGCAAGGACCTCACCTGACCGGGGTGCTGGATGGCTCCCCGTGAAAGGCCCGAGGACCCAGCTCTAGACATCTATGGGCACCTGCTCGAGGCCCTCTCGGGCCACGCCCCCGGTCGGGATGCGGCGGAGAGGTACGGGGCTCTGCTGGCCCTGTGCCGCGGGGTGGACGAGGAGACCCTCGCGGCGCGGGAGCGGGCAAGGGATGGGCGAGGTGTGCCAGGGGGACGGGCAGAAGGACCGGAGGGGCAGACGCTGCCGGTCTCGAGCCGGCTGTACTGTGCGGAGCTGTCGGTGCTCCTGCTGGGGCTGGTGGAGGTGGCCTGGAGGGCCAGCGGCGCAGGGGTCGCGTCCAAGGAGGGGTGGACGGTGCAAGATGGGGAGGCCGTGGCCGGGTGGGTTCTGCGGACGCTTCGCCAGGAGCTGAGCTCGGTGGGACCTCTCCTGGGCGGGCTCGCCCCTGGTCAACTTGTGTCCTGGCTGACCGATCCGCCGGATGGGCTGCTCGGGGTCCTGGTGGCTGCGGCCGTGTCTGCGGAGGCGGTGTGCCCTGCGGGAGGGCGGAGGGAGGAAGGCTCCGTGAGGGCGGATCCCTTCGAGGACGTTGCTCAGAGGAGGCTCGGGCGCCTGCTGCCGGCGGTGATCAGGCACGACCTTGGCATACACTTCACCCCTGGCTGGGCCGCCAGGGAGGTGGTCTGTCGAGCCATGAAGCACGGCGGGGCCGGCCCCCGGACCCAGGTGTCCGACCCGGCCTGCGGCACCGGAGTGTTTCTGCTCGAGACCTTGCGGTGGAAGTGGCACGCGGCTCTGCGGATCAAGGGGCAGGGGCTCTGGGAGCTCGTGAGATCCATCACCGGAGTGGAGGCATCCCCGCTGGTGGCCTGCATCGCGCGCCTGAGCCTGGTGGGCGCCGCCCTGGCCGTGGCTGGCGAGCCTCCCTCTATGCCCTCGGCCCCCGGGGGACCGTGCGCCGCGGCGCCAGGTCCGGTCAGGGTGCTTTCAGGGGATGTGCTGTGCGACCTGCAGGAGGTGGATGGGAGCCTTTGGCTGGGATCCTCTGGCGACGCGCTCCCCCTGGCCCAGGTGCTGGTTGGAAACCCCCCCTGGGTGGCCTGGGATGCGCTGCCAGCCGGCTACAAGGATCGGCTCGCCCAGGGGATCCTGCGGGAGTATGACCTGTTTGACCTGCGCGGCTTCGAGGCGCGCCTGGGGGGCGCCAACGACGACCTGAGCGTCGCGTTCACCCTGGTGGCCCTGGATCGGCTCCTGGAGCCCGGGGGGAGCCTGGCCTTCTTGCTGAAGCTGAACCTGCTCACCAACGAGAGCGCGCGCACCTTCCGCCGGTTTCGGGTGACTCGACAGGCCGGGGACGGCCCGGGGCGGCCTTTCTCTGTGGATCTGCTCTGCGACCTTCGTGGGGCCAACCCCTTTGCTGCCTCTGTGGAGCCCGCCCTGCTCATCCTCTCCAGGGACCGCCAGATGGGCGACAGGATCCCCTCCGAGCGGTGGAAGCGGGTCAGGGGAGGCGATCTTGAAGTGACCGCGCAGGAGGACTACACCCCGGTCTGGTCGGGGGGTGGCAGAGGAGGCCCTGGTCCCTGGGCTCCTGGCTCCAACCGCCGCCGCGGCTCGGCAGGCCTGGCGGGAGACCTCCCCTACGATGTTCGCCACGGGCTGAAGCACGACTGCAACGCGGTCTTTTTGTTGGAGCTGCAGAGGTCGTGCGGGAATGACCTGGTGCAGGTGCGGAATCGGCCGGAGACCGCCCGCCGCATCGACGCGCCCCGGTTCGCGGGCGCCCTGGAGCGACGCTACCTGCGCCCGCTCTTGCAAAGCCGCCATGTTCGCCCCCTGGCCATTACCGGCTGGGCTCACGCGCTGGTGCCCGCCACCGCCGAAGGGGTGGTGGCTCCGCAGTCCCTCGCAACCGGGGCGCCCGCCACCTTGGACTACCTGCAACAGATGCGCCGGGTGCTGGCCACGCGCAGGTCCAGGGTGTTTGACAGGCCCCCCTTTTACAGGGTCTTTGCCGTGGGGCCCTACAACTGGGCGCCCTGCCTGGTGGTCTGGTGCGGCATGGGAATGCGGCCCTGGTTTGCCGTCGTGGACGAGGTCCTGGACCCGTTGTTGGGCTCTGTTCGACCCATCCCCGACGGTAGCTGCTACCTGGTGGCGCTGGATGACCGGCCAGAGGCGTGCTACCTGGCCGGGCTGCTCAACTCCACCCCTGTGCGGGACTACCTGGTCAGCCGATCTTCGGGGTCGAAGCGCGGCCTCAGCCGCGCCGTGGTGAGTCGCCTGGGGCTCCCACGCTACGATCCCACCCTGGAGGAGCACCGCGCCCTGGCCAGGGTCACCGACTCCCTCTGTCGAGTTGGGAGCGAGCCAGTGCCCGACGCCCAGATGGCAGCGGTACTGGACCCTGTGGCCCGTCGGGTGCTGGGGTAGACATGGTCGCGGCTTCCCCTCAACCGGGGTCGATCACCTGGCCGCAGTCGAACTCGAGATCAAAGCCCAGGAAGCTGGGGGTCATGGCCGGGTCCGTGCTGGAGAGGAGCACCTGCAGCAGCATGAAGTTGGCGTCCGGGACTCCTTCGGCGTCCAGGTCCACGCCGGGAGATGGGGCGTCATAGGGGCCGAACCACTGGGCCGTGTCCAGGTCGGCCACGGTGTCGGCCACCTTGATGCGCATCCGCACGTTCGTGCCAGGGGGCTCGATCTCGCTCCAGGTGAGGAAGGTCCAGTCAGTGGTGACGTCTGGCGGGTTGTCCGGATCCTGGTCCTCGCAGCCGGCCACGATCATGTTGTACCAGCCGGAGGGCCTCGTCACCGTGGAGAGGCCGAAGCCGGTGAAGTCCGAGTAGGTGTATGGCATCAAGCCCACCGGGAAGGAGTCCATGTTGCCCCCAGGCGTGATGCGGGTGGCAGAGCCGGCCTGGTAGCCGTCGTTGCGGCTGATGGCCCAGCAGGCGCCGTTGCGGTCAATCCCCACGCCGATTGTGTTGTTGGTGGTCTCCGAGGCGCCCAGGTGGTGGGGCAGGTCGAAGATCTCCAGCGCCACCAGGGTCTCGGCGTCGAAGCGGGTCACGTGGCCCGGACCATCGCCCGTGTGGGCGATCCAGACGGTGCCAGCCAGGTCGGGGGCGATGCCCCTGGTGTGGGGGCCGAGGGACGGGCCGAAGTCGATGCTGGCCCATGTGCCGTCCGCCGGGTCGAAGCGGTCGGCGGTGTTGCAGTCGAAGCCGGCCAACCAGATGCGCCCCTTGACGTCCACGGCGATTCCGTACGCTCCAGCGCAGCCGGTTCCGTCGGTCTTGCTGTAGATGTCCACCAGGTTGGCGCCTATGGTGTCCACCTTGGCGAGGGTCCCCTCGCCGATGGAGGTGAACCAGGCGAAGCCCATGGCGTCCACCGCCGCCCCATATGGCTGGACGTTGCGGGAGCCGTTGTTGAGGGTGAGCGAGGCCACCTCCTCGCCAGTGTCGCCGTTTAGCTGGATGGCGCGGGACTCGTTGAACACCCCCACCCAGACGTTGCCGTTGGAGCCGAAGTCGGGAATGGATCCCGAGTCTATGGCCAGCGCCCGGGGCACGCCGTTGGATCCGCCAACAGCGGCTGTCCAGAGGATGCACTCGTCGGCCTCTCCCAGAAACTCTGCCGGGTCGAAGGGGTCGATGACCCCGTCGCCGTTGGCGTCGAAGGATGTGTCCACCACGCCATTGTTGTTCAGGTCCGGGCAGTCCTCCTCTGCGTTGGCGAACTTTGTCACCGAGCCCTGCATCCCGAAGGCGCGGTTGGCCACGAAGGCGTCGCCATTGAAGTCGATCGCCGTGCGGGATGGGCAGTGCTGACAGTCGCTGTAAGGGTCTGTGGATGGGTAGGGGATGGCGCCACCAGGGACGCTCCCGGTGGCAACGGCCGAGGCGTAGCGGGCCACCTCGCGGCCGGTCTCCACGTCGATCTTGGAGACGGTGTTCTCGCCCGTGTTGGCGATCCACAGATACCCGAAGTCGAGCTGGCGCTCGTCGGGTTGGAGCTGCAGCTCCCCCTCCACCCCCAGCACCACGTTCGAGGAGTTGTCCTCATCGGGGCGGATGTTGCTCGGTCCGAAGGTGATGCCGTCGCAGTCCTCCCGGTAGGTGTCCTCACAGGTGCCGTAGCGCTCGCCGTCGCAGGTGGAGAGTCCCTCGTGGCAGCTCGCGTCCACCCCCTCGGGCTGCTCGGATGGGACGCAGTCGATGGTGGAGTAGATATCCTGCTCCTCGCAGGGGCACCCCGGGTGAAGGGGGAAGCAGCTCGTTGTCTGCCCCCCGGTGGGGTCGTAGCACTCCCCATGGTCACCGCACAGGTACTGCACCGGGCAGTCGGCGTGAGATGTGCAAGCGGAGGGGGCGCAGCTCCCACCCGCGATGGTGTTGCAGAACATGCCGTCGGGGCAGTCGGTGTCCTGCTCGCAGGCTATCCCCGCGGCGTCGTCACCGCAGGAGACCACGAGGCCGCTGCCAAGAACGAGGGCACCCACGAGGGCGGCGGCGGCTCCCCGGGGAAAGAATGGGCCGTGAGGGCGCTGGGCGTGTGGCATGGTCTCCTCCCGGGGGTTAATGGACGTCAACTGCTCCCTGAGAACATTATAGTGGCACCTGAGCTCACATGGCAATGGGGTTGACCTTTGGCGCGGGCACCTCATTTTGGGATGCGCTCCCCAGGCGCATCGAGCATTGCGATTCGAGGCCGGCGGGGCTATGGTCTGACAAGTTGCGAAGGAGGCACTGCAGTGGCTGGTAACAACGTGATCGAGTTTACTGATGACAACTGGAAGAGCGAGGTTCTCGAGTCGGACCTACCCGTGCTGGTGGATTTCTGGGCGCCCTGGTGCGGTCCCTGCAAGGCCGTGGGGCCCATAGTGGAGGAGCTGGCAGGAGACTACGCCGGGAAGATCAAGGTCGGCAAGCTGAACGTGGACAACGCCAGGGCGGTGGCCACGCAGTACCAGATCCGCTCCATCCCTACCATCCTCCTGCTCAAGGGGGGCAAGGTGCTCTCCCAGCGTGTGGGCGCCGGCTCCAAGAAGGATCTGGAGCAGATCCTCGAGCGGGCCCTTTGAGGAGGTCGCCGTGCCGAACCTGTTTTTTCCCCAGGAGTGGGTGGATCTCGCCAACATGGAGGACAAGATCTCCCTCGACGGCGAGCAGATGGTGATCAAGGCCGACGGGAAGGCCTACCGACTCACACAGGCGGTGCGCTTCCTGAAGGTCGAGGGTGGGGAGCCTGATCCCCACGAGCTGTTGGGCAAGGTCAAGACTGCCAGGGCGCTCGAGGCCCTGGGAGCCGAAACCATGGCCGAGTCGGTGCTGCTGGGTGACACGGCCTACCGGGTGGAGCCGGGCTTCTCGGCCCTCTACACGGGCACCGACAGCCCCATCTCCGCGGTCTTCAAGTAGCCGGGCGGCGGCTGTCTGTGCTGTCGTACGGCGTCGGGGGGAGCTGCGAGGATCCCTGGGATCTGTCCTCGCGTGGGCAGGGCGGAGATCGGGCTTTTTGACCCCAGAGCCCGGCCCATCTAAAATGTTCATGCTATGTATTGTCTTTTCTCCAGGCCACTGTGCCTGCTGCTGCTGGGATCCCTGCTGGGGTGCGGCCACACCTCCTCGGTCCGGAAGGTAGCCCACCTTCGAGCGCAGCTTTCGGACCTGCGTCGCAGGCTGTCCCAGGAGAAGCTCCGCAGCGAGGACCTGGGAAACCAGGTGTTTCTGCTGCGCGACAGGCTGGAGCGGCTCGAAGGAGCTGGCGTCCGGCCGGCGCCCTCCGGACCGCGTGCCCGCTCCAGGGCTGCTGCACCGCAGGCCCGGACGGGCAGTCACGCGGCCGCTCGATCCGCGGCCCGCGTGCCCGGGATCTCGGCCAGCGAGAGGGCCAGGAGGGAGGCCCGGAGCCGCCTGCCGGTTGTGAAGCTGAGGCGCCGCCAGGGTCCACATGCCCGAGGCGGGCGTGGGCGGGGCCATGGGGCGACGCTCCGCCGGCTGGCTCGCCGTGGCCACGGCCGGCGACGGGGCCCACGGATCGTCCTGCGACTGACCGGCGCTCCGGCCCCGGCCCCGGCCCCGGCCAACGCGCCGGCTCGCCGGGGGCGCTGGCAGGCGCTGGGGCCTGTCCCCAGGGTGACCGCGCGGCTCCCGGTGGTGGCTCTCCCGGGAGGTGGCTCGGGGCAGCACAGGGGGAAGGGAGCCCCGCCGATCTCGGTAGTGGCAGCGGCCGCGGACTACCGGGCCGCCAGGGCGCTCTTTGTGCGCGGTCGCTACGGTGCGGCGGCCAGGGCCTTCTCCAGATTCTCCAGGCGGTACCCGAGCCATGCCAACGCGGACAACGCGCGGTACTGGCTGGCAGAGTGTCTCTTTCGACAGGGACAGGTCGCGCGCGCCGCCTGGGTGCTGCGGCGCATGCTCGCCCGCTACCCCGGCGGGAACAAG
>JAJRWW010000467.1 GCA_024276595.1 Myxococcota bacterium | reverse complement strand
TCGAGCTGCGACCGTGAAAATGAAGCTATCGCAGCCGCATCATCAAATCAAGATAAATTTGTCTTTTTTTCTTGAATTGAAATATGGCTTGGCGTATTCCTGTAGGGGACCCGCGCTGGCCCCCTCCGTGGAGGGGCGAGCTAGCGGGCGGAGGCGGACAATGGACCTACAGTTGCCACGTTTTCTTGTCTTGGCGGCGGCGGCCTCACTGGCCTGGGGCTGCAAGGGGCGGGCTGTGCCCCCCAGGCCCCTGCCGCTCCCGGACACCGGCAAGGTGGCCACGGCAGAGCTCGGCAAGGGGCGGATCCGCGCCCACCGACCCGAGGAGGAGATCGTGCTGGGAGTGGACACGGGCCAGGTGGATCCCCAGGGTCGGCCCATCCGCGTGGCGTGCCAGACCTGCCACAAGAAGATGGTGGAGGCCAGGGCGGATGTCTTTCGGAAGACAAAGCCCGTGTTTCACGTGCACATAAAGCTCCGCCACGGTCGCAAGACCTGCAAGACCTGCCACCGTTCCCCTGCCTTCTCGGACTTCAACCTCGCCGACGGAACTCCTGTCCCCCACTCGAACGTGATGCGGCTGTGTGGGCAGTGCCACTCCAGGCGGCTGGTGGAGTACCAGAACGGGGCCCACGGAGGCATGACGGGCTACTGGGACAGGACGCGGGGCCCCCGCAAGCGCAACCACTGCCTCGACTGCCACGACCCTCACCACCCGGCAACCTCTCCGGTGCGGCCAGCGCCGCGCGCTCGCAACCGACGGATGCATCCCGGGCATTGACAGGAGAGCTCCGCGATGGCTGAAGACAAAAAACAGAGTGACTCTGGCACGCCGGCCTCCTGTGGATCACCGAAGAGCCCCACCCGGCGCCGGCTGCTGAAGGCCGCCGGGGTCACCGCCTGGTTCGGAGCCCTGGGCTACTCCCTGTGGCCCCTGCAGGGGTTTCTGAGCAAGATGGACCGCGACGCGTTCTTGCGCAAGCACTACAAGGAGCTCACCCCTGCGGACAAGCGTCGCATCTTTGCGGCGCTGGAGAAGAAGACGGAGCGAGAGTATGGCGCAAAGGTGCACATCTCCGATCCACAGCCCCTGCCCGGTGTGAAGTACGGCTACGCCCTGAACCTGACCACCTGCATAGGCTGCCGCAAGTGCGTGGAGGCCTGCCGGGAGGAGAACAACCACGATCGCACCAACATGCAGTCGTACATACGCGTGTTCGAGATCGCCAACATGGGCCTGGACATCACCAAGGGCACCCTGGACTACGACCACCCAGTGCCTGTGAGGGGCCGGCGCTACTTCCCGGTTCAGTGCCAGCACTGCGACAACCCCCCCTGCGTGAACGTCTGTCCCACCAAGGCCACGTGGAAGGAGCCCGACGGCATCGTGGTCATCGACTACAACTGGTGCATCGGGTGCCGCTACTGCGCCGCGGCGTGTCCCTACCAGGCGCGGTTTTTCAACTGGCGTAAGGCACGTGTTCCCGCTGACAAGGTCAATCCGGACCAGGGGTTCCTCTCCAACCGCATGCGCCCGGTGGGGGTGATGGAGAAGTGTCACTTCTGCATGCACAGGGTGCGCAAGGGCAAGCTCCCCGCCTGCCTGGAGGCCTGCCCGGCTGGCGCGCGGGTCTTTGGCAACCTGCTGGATCCCAGCTCCGAGATCCGCTGGGTGATAGGCAACAAGCGGGTCTATATCCTCAAGGAAGATCAGGCCACCAGGCCCTCGTTCTTCTACTACCTGGCGGAGTAGCCCCATGAGCCATGACACGACAAGCAGCTCCGCGAAGGCGGCCACGGCCAGCAGCACCCTCTCCCACTGGACGGCCTACCTCCGTTTCCTCTGGCGCGCGGTGACCTTGGCCACCGACGGATCGCTGCTCTTTTACGCGTGGATGACGCTGCTCACCGCGGTGGCCTTTGTGGGCGCCAACGCCTGGGCTCAGCAGGTGGCAGAGGGGATGGCCCTCACCAACATGAGCAACCAGGTCTCCTGGGGGCTCTACATCGCCAACTTCACCTTCGTGGTGGGGGTGGCCGCAGGTGGCGTGATGATGGTCATTCCGGCCTACGTGTACCGGGATGAGCGCATGCACGCGGTGGTGATCTTTGGTGAGATGCTGGCCATCGCCGCCATCGTCATGGCCATGGGCTTCGTCATTGTGGACCTGGGGCGCCCGGACCGCTTCTGGCACCTCGTGCCCGGCCTGGGGCAGTTCAACTTCCCCTGGTCCATGCTCACCTGGGACGTGCTGGTGCTCAACATCTACCTCCTGCTCAACCTGCACATCGTGGGCTACCTGCTCTACACGCGCTTTCTGGGCAGAGCTCCGGCGCCCCGTTGGTACGTGCCCTTCGTGGTCATCTCCATCGTGTGGGCCATCTCCATTCACACGGTCACGGCCTTCCTGTACGCCGGCCTGGGCGGGCGGCCCTTTTGGAACACGGCCCTGCTGGCCCCGCGCTTCCTGGCGTCGGCGTTCATCTCCGGTCCCGCCTTCCTCATCATAGCCCTCACGGTGGTGGGGCGCTTCACGGCCTTCAAGATCCACGAGGGCCCCCTCTCCACCCTCGTGTCCATCCTGAGGGTGACGACCCTGTTGAACCTGTTTATGGTCATCAGCGAGGCCTTCACGGAGTTCTACTCGGGCACCGCCCACACGGAGTCCTCCAGGTATCTGTTCCTGGGCCTGGACGGACACAACGCGCTGGTGCCCTGGATATGGGTCGCCGTGACCCTCAACGTGCTCGCCGCTGGGATGTTTCTGTATCCGCGTATTCGAGACAACCGCCGCCTGCTCCTGGCAGCCTGCGTGATGACCTTTGTCGGATGCTGGATCGAAAAGGGGATGGGGCTGGTGGTTCCGGGCTTCATTCCCAGCCCCCTGCACGAGATCGTCGAGTACCAGCCCTCGGTGACCGAGTGGAGGGTGACCGCCGGCATCTGGGCCTTTGGCCTCATCGTCTACTCTGCCGCCATAAAGGTTGCCCTCCCCATCCTCTCCGGTGAGGTCCGCGCCGCAGGTGTCGATGGGGATCGCGCCCCGTGACCCGCTCCGGGGCCGACTCATGATGGTGGACATCTTCAACCGCTCCACCGAGACGGCCCTGGTGGCCATGAGCCGCCTGGCAGAGGCACACGGATCAGAGGGTGAGGCCCTCACCGCGGCGCAGATCGCCG
>JAJRWW010000466.1 GCA_024276595.1 Myxococcota bacterium | reverse complement strand
CTCCACCTGCTGCCCCTGCTTGCCAGGCGCCGTCCCGCCAACGATCTTCGTGCCGTCAGCCAGCATCGCCTCCGTGTGGAAGCGCCCGGTGCGCCCGGTGATGTTCTGTACGAGCAGTCGCGTGTTTTCGTCGCACCAGATGCTCATCGGGTTGCCTCCACGATCTTGTGGGCGCCGTCTGCCATGTCCTTTGCCGTGTCCAGAGCCAGGCCCGACTCGGCGAGAATCCTGCGCCCCTCCTCGACCTTGGTGCCCTCCAGGCGCACCACGAGCGGGACCTTCAGGCCCACCTCTCGAAAGGCCGTCACCACCCCCTCTGCGATTGTGTCGCAGCGCATGATACCGCCGAAGATGTTGATGAAGATACCGCGCACGTTGGGGTCGGCGGTGATGATCTTGAAGGCGGCCGCCACCTGGTCCGCCTTGGCGCCGCCCCCCACGTCCAGGAAGTTGGCCGGCTCCCCACCGGCCTGCTTGATGATGTCCATGGTGGACATGGCCAGGCCGGCGCCGTTTACCATGCAGCCTATGGAGCCGTCGAGCTTGATGAACGAAAGCCCCCAGCGCTTGCCCTCCAGCTCGGCGGGATCCTCCTAGGTCTCGTCTCGGAGCGCCGCCAGGTCCTTGTGGCGAAAAAGAGCCCCCGAGTCCAGATTCACCTTGGCATCCAGGGCCAGCACCTCGCCCCCGGCGGTGACCACGAGGGGGTTTATCTCGGCCAGGGAGAAGTCCAGCTCATGGTAGGCCCTCGCCAGGGCCGAAATGAAGCGCGTGGCGCCCTTGGCCACATCCCCCTCCAGGCCCAGCCCATAGACGAGCTGTCGGGCCTGGTGGGGATAGAACCCAGTCTGTGGGTCGATGAGCACCCGAAGGATCTTCTCGGGGCTCCTGGCTGCCACCTCCTCGATCTCGGTGCCACCCTCGGTGGATGCCATGATCGCCACACGACCTCGGGCCCGGTCAAGGGTCATGCCCACATAGAGCTCCCGGGCGATCTGCGCTCCCTGCTCGATGAGCACGCAGCCCACTCGCTTGCCCTCCGGCCCGGTCTGGTGGGTCACCAGCACCTGACCCAGCATCTGCTCGGCCATGGACCTGGCCGCCTCGACCCCCTTCACAACCCGGACCCCACCCAGCTCGGGGTCAGAGAGGAAGCGCCCCTTTCCACGGCCGCCAGCGTGGATCTGGGCCTTGACCACCAGCGTCTCGTCTCCGGTCTCCCGAACAATCTCGTCGGCCGCCTCCCTGGCCTCGGGCGCGGTGGTGACAGCCTTTCCCAGCGGCGTGGCGACCCCGTAAGGTCGAAGGATCGTCTTGGCCTGGTGCTCGTGGATCTTCATGCCTGGCTCCTGCGATTGTCGCCGACGCGAGAGGAGGACCAAAGCCCTGCTCACGGGTCGGCGGTGAGTGTAGCCATTGGGGGGAGTTTGGCAAGGCCAGGGCGGGAGCGCACAGTCTCAGGTAACCTCCCATCCGCCGAGCGCCCACCCCAGACGAAGCTGTCCGGGGTTTCAGGCCTCCAGGCGGATGGTCAGTGTGCGGCAATCGCAGGTAAGGCCCCCCGGAGCGTCTCTCCCCGCTTGGAGCTGCCACCGGACCTGGAGCCGCGGCGCCAGGTCTATCAGCGTGATGTCAAAGCCGCCCTGGACCACGTGCTCCGGTGGTTCGCGCGACACGGCTTTCCCCGCAAGAGGGCCGGCATCGTGGACCACGTGGTGGTCTTCGGCAGCGTCGAGCAGATGAAGCGGCGCCTGGCGAGGCGCTTCAAGATGAGCCCGGACAAGATCCCCGACACCTTCAGCGGCACGATGCACGGCAAGACCCTGCTGGTGCTCAGACAGGAGATGTTCAAAAAGAGCTACGCCGCCCTCTACCCGAAGCTGAGGTGGGACGCCGCCACCTACCGGCGGCTCATGGCCCACGAGCTGGCCCACCGGGTCCACGCCATGATCGCCACGGAGCTGTTCGGCACCGAGGACGGCATGGGGCCGCGGTGGTTATTCGAGGGGCTGGCCATCGTCTGTGCCGGCCAGTTCCCAGGAGCAAAGGAGCCGTATCTGACCTGGGAGCAGCTGGCCGAGCGCGTGGAGCGCGACAAGAAGGGCATCCAGACCTACCCCATCTACAAGCGCATGTTCCGCTCCCTGGCGACCAGCTTCCCGGTGGAGCACCTGATCCGGGCGGCGGGCAAGAAGGGCTTTTTCCAGCAGTTGAAGAGGGACTACCTGCCCTGGGAACATGTCCTGGAGCACCCCTCGAGGCGAAAGCCCCTGGGCAGCGTCCTGCTGATCCATGGCAGCGCGCCGTTCAACGTAAACGGCCGCATCCCTGTGCCAGGCCTCAAGTCACCCTACGCCAAGAGTGAGTTCTACAAGGACCTCTCGGAGGCGTTGCGTGCCGCTGGGTGGAGTGTGCTGCGCTACGCAAAGCCAGGGGTCCACCGAGGCCGCCTGGACCGAAAGGCCTACGCCCTCACCGACTACGCCCTGTTGGCCAGGCAGCTTCGCAGCCTGTGGCGCTTCTTACCCCGCGGCCGCCCGCGGCTGGTGTTCGCCTGGAGCGAGGGCTCCCTCCACGTGCGAGCCCTGCCCATGAGCCAGGTGGACGGGGTGGTGCTGCTGGGCGGCATCTCCACCAACATCGCTGTGGTGGTTCAGGCCCAGGGCGGCCCGCCCCCGGCTGCCCTGAGAAAGATGCTGACCCCAAAGAAGCGCACCGACATGGTCGGCCTGGACCGCCCCGTGGGGCGGCTGCTAGACGAGCTGGCCATGAGCGACAACTACTCGACCTTCGCCCCCTACCGGAAGCTGCCAGTGCTGGTGCTCCACGGCGCCGCGGACCGCGAGGTCCCCGTGGACCAGGCGCGCAAGTGGAAGACCCTGCTGCCCGGACACCGCATCACCGTGGTGGAGGGCAAGGGCCGCGACCACCGCTTCATGCTGCCCGGCACCTACGACGTCGCCGAACTCGTGAGGCAGATCTCGCGCTGGGCGCAGGGGGCCGTGCTGAAACCCTCCAGGTAGAGTCGCTTCCCACTGTTGGCAATCCGACACTTCTGGCTGCTACGAGCTGCGCTAGAGCCCCTGGGCCGAGCTCGAGCAGCCCGTGCGGGTTGCCCGCCCGGGCCCTCTCAGAACCGTACTAATGTGGAGCGTGTTTTTACGGGGAGTTGGCAGAGCGTCCATCGTCGATGGCCTGCTAGTGACCTGACTGCAGCCCCGACCTGGCCTCCGGGTTGCACCCCATAAAACTGTAACTTGAGTTCACGCCGCAAGGCGCGGATCTTTTCCGTAAGCTGAGGCGGAAGAAGCGGAAGGGAGAGGCGGAAGAAACGGAAGGGAAAGGCGGAACAAGCCAAGGCACGCGGCGGCCGTGCTCGATGTTCGACGAGCTGGGGCGTGGGTTTCTGGCGGCGGTCTCAGCCACCGCGTCGGCCACGGTGTTCCACACGGGCACCCCCTCCACCTGCTGCCCCTGCTTGCCAGGCGCCGTCCCGCCAACGATCTTCGTGCCGTCAGCCAGCATCGCCTCCGTGTGGAAGCGCCCGG
>JAJRWW010000465.1 GCA_024276595.1 Myxococcota bacterium | reverse complement strand
GTCTTCTCCACTCCCCTCACCTTCAGAAATGATTGAAGGCGTCGCAGACGCGGTTGTTGACCAACCAGCCTCCCAGGTCGTCGCAGGCGAGCCCGTCGGGGCAGTCGCCGTTGCCCCTGCACTGGATCTGGCAGCTACGCATCTCGGTGTCGTCCAGGATGTCACAAGTAAAGCCCGCCGGGCAGTCGCAGTCCTCTGCGCAGGGCTGCCCAGGAAAGACGTCGGTGGGGCCGGGCACGCACAGATACGCCCCGTCACCGGCTTCACCCTGCCAGAGGCAGACACGCCCCGACGGGCAGTCGGAGGGTTGCCCTGGAGCGCACTCGTCCGCGCGTGTCCCCACGCAGATGCCCTCGGGGGCATCCATCACGTCCATCAAGCAGTACATGGGTGCCGTACAGTCGCTCGACGTGGAGCAGGTGAGCTGGCAACTCCCACCGAAGGTGGGGTCCATCATCCCTTCATACAGACAGGACATGGGCCACTGGCACTGGCAGTCGTGGCGACAGGAAGCGTTCGGGCCGCCCGGTATCCCATCCCACAGGTCGCAGAAGCAGTCCTCACTCCCAGGACACTCCCGCACACCAAAACCGGCCAGGGGCTGGTCCGGGGCGCCAGTGTAGGCGTCGTCCACCACGTCCCAGAGGCCGGGGTACAGGTACCTGAAAACAAAGATCTCCGGGACGAGCCTGGCCACCTCCGGGCAGGCGGCCGGGCCGTGATACGACCAGACGTACCCTAGCAGGTGGATCCTGCGGGCGTCGTAGTCAGCCGAGGGGGTGACCCCGGCCATGCGGTCGCAGCCCGACACGAGGAGGGTGGCCTTCAAGCGAACCGAGATGCCCTCATCCACGCCCGGGTCGGAAGGGAGCTGGGTGAGCACGGTCACCGACTCCAGGGGGGTCGCCACGAGCTCCCACCAGGTGTCGGGCTCGCAGAGTGCCCCGGCGTCCCGGTGAGGAGACCCGTCCGTGGGAGGGGATCCGTCCAGGGAGACAATCCCGTCCGGACGGATGCTTCCATCGAAATATATGGGCCCCCCAACGGTGCGGCTCCCGCACCCTGAGAGCAGCAGGCCGAACACTGCGACCGTCGCCAGGAGCGCTAGCAGCGCGCGCTGAGGGTTGGGCAGAGTGGTCCCGGAGCTGGCATGGGGCAGAGATGTTCTCGTCCGCGTCATGGCTGGTGCCTCCCATTCACATTCGGACCTGGCGTCCGGTTCGTACCCGCCCAAGGTATGCACACCGCCAGACCCAGGGGTGTCTCGGTTGCCGATTTGCTACCATAGCACACCAGTGGGCTTCTGCCCTGCCCGACCACTGGCCCGGGTCTCGGCCGAGGTATTCGCCGATGGGGTGGGGCTGTGCTATTGTGCGTTGCCCCACCCCTGGAGACCACCCTCCTGGCGGGCCGAGACCGGGGGGGCAACGTATCCTTGGAGGCTGCTCGATGGTGACAGTGCAGAAGTTCATCTACCCCACCACCCTCGGGGAGGCCCTGGAGGCCCTGTCCGCCGGCCGTGGCAAGGCGCGGGCCATCGCCGGAGGCACATCCCTGGTGTTTCACCGGGGCAGGTCCACCGAGGCCTACGTGGACATCACCCGGCTGGGTATTGATCGCGTCGAGTCGCTGGAAGGCCGTATCGAGGTGGGAGCCTGCGCGCGGCTTGGCGCCCTGGCTCAAGGCCATGATCTGCTGGTGCCTGGGCTGCGGGCGTTACCGGAAGCCGCGGCCTGTGCGGGCTCCACCGCCGTGCGGAACGCCGTCACCCTGGGTGGCAGCGTCGCCGGGTACAAGCGCTGGTCGGACCCGCCCATCGCCCTGCTGGCCCTGGACGCGTCGGTCCACCTGGAGGGACCCGATCCCAGGGACGTGCCCCTGGCTGATCTGTTTTCGGCCCACCCCCTTTCGAAGCTGGCGGCAGGGGAGCTGATCACCGCCGTGCTGCTGGAGCCACCGGGGCCACGAACGGGCTCCGCCTTCGTGAAGCTGCGACGCACGGCCGTGGACTACGCCCTGGCCAGCGCAGCCGCCCAGGTGGTGCTGGACGAGCAGGGGCGTGTGGCAGACCTGTCGTTGACCCTCGGGGCCGTGCGACCGCTGCCCACGGACGCCACCGACCTGGCCGGGGAGCTGCTGGGCGCGGAGCCCACAGAAGATCTGCTGGCGCAGGTGGCCGAGCGGATAGCCCAGGAGGTGGAGCCTGGCCAGGACATGCGAGCCAGCAAGGGTTACCTGGCCCGAGTTGCCGGGGTCGTGGCCGAAGACGCCCTCGCCACGGCCGCGGCCCGGGCGCGAGAGGAGGAGAGCGATGCCTGATGGCGCCCCAGCCACCATCGAGGTGGACATCATCATCAACGGGAAGGCGCAGACCTTCCGGGTGGACCCGGCCGAGGTGGCCCTGGACACCCTGCGTGATGCCGGGCTGGCCTCTGTGAAGCGCGGCTGCGACGAGGGCGACTGCGGGAGCTGCTCCATCCTGGTGGACGGACAGCTCATGCGCGCGTGCCTGCTGTACACCGGCCAGCTCCATGGCAGAGAGATCACCACGGTGGAGGGGCTGGGCACCGCGCGGCAGCCCCACCCCATCCAGCGCGCCTTCGTGGAGGCGGGCGCGGTGCAGTGCGGCTACTGTACGCCGGGGATGGTCCTCGCCACCAGCGCCCTGCTGGACTCTTGCCCAAGCCCCACCGATGAGCAGATCCGCCAGGGGCTCGACGGCAACCTCTGCCGCTGCACCGGCTACGTGAAGATAGTGGACGCCGTACGCCAGGCGGCCGCCGAGCTGCGCTCTGGCAGGGACCGCTCCGGAGGTGACAGATGAGCAAGAGCAAGCTCTGGAATGTTGTTGGCACCTCGGTTCACAAGGTGGACGGCGCCGCCCTGGCGGCCGGAGCGCCCCTGTTCGTGGACGACGAGCTGCCCCGGGACCTCCTCTTCGCGGCGGTGAAGTGGTCCCCCCACGCCCACGCCCGCATCACGTCCATGGACACATCCAGGGCGGAGGCCATGGACGGGGTCCACGTGGTGCTCACCTACAAGAACGTCCCGAGGGTGATGCGCACCACCGCGGGACAGGGCCACCCCGAGCCCTCGCCTTACGATTTTACAACCCTCGACTCCAAGGTGCGCCACGTGGGCGACAGGGTGGCGGCCGTGGCCGCCGAGACCCCGGCGCTGGCTCGGGCGGCCGTGGAGGCCATCGAGGTGGAGTACGAGCTGCTGGAGCCGGTCCTGGAGATCCGCTCAGCCCTGGAAAAGGGCGCACCCGTCATCCACGACGAGCTGGACGCCGCCATGCCCATTGTGGCCCCCTACGAGCCAGGGCGAAACCTGGCCGCCCACGTGGCGGTGGCGGTGGGCGATCCGCCGGCGGCTCTCTCGAAAGCCCACCAGCGGGTCACGGCCGAGTACGAGTGCCACTACGCCCAGCACTGCCCCATGGAGCCGCACATCGCCGTGGCGGCGCCCGACGGCTACGGGCGGCTCATCATCCGCACGTCCACCCAGGTGCCCTTTCACGTGCGGCGCATCGTGGCCCAGGCCTGCCAGATCCCCGTGCGGGACATCCGGGTCATCAAGCCGCGCATCGGCGGCGGCTTCGGCGCCAAGCAGGAGGTGCTCATCGAGGACCTGGTGGCGCTCTTGGCCCTGCGCTCCGGGCGCCCGGTCAAGCTGGAGTACACCCGGGCAGAGGAGTTCACCTCCGCCCGAACCCGCCACCCGGCGGTGGTGACCGTGGACCTGGGGCTCTCGGCCGAGGGCGACGTCGAGGGCATGGACATGAAGGTGCTGCTCAACACGGGCGCTTACGGGAGCCACGCCCTCACTGTGGGCTGCAACTGCGGCTCCAAGGTGCTGCCTCTGTACAAGTGCGACCACGTGGGCTTTGCCCTCGACTCGGTCTATACGAACCTCCCGGTGGGGGGCGCCTACCGCGGCTATGGTGCCACCCAGGCGGCCTTTGCCATGGAGTGCGCCATGGACGAGGCGGCGGCCAAGCTGGGCATGGACCCGGTGGAGCTGCGCCAGAGGAACACCATCGGCCCTGGGGACAGCTCGCCCATCTTCAAGGCCCTGGGCGAGGGCACCGAGGGGGTGGAGCAGGCCATCGGGAGCTGCGGCCTGGCCGAGTGCATCGCCAGGGGCGCCCAGGCCATGGACTGGAGCGCCAAGCGCCAGCGCCGGGACGAAGGGAGGCTGCGCCGCGGCGTGGGCATGTGCACCCTCATGCAGGGCTCGTCCATCCCAGAGGTGGACCTGGGTGCCGCCTCCATCAAGCTCAACGAGGACGGCTCCTTCAACCTGCTGGTGGGCGCCACGGACCTGGGCACCGGCTCGGACACGGTCATGGCACAGATCGCCGCGGAGGTCCTGGGGGTGACCCCGGATCGGATCCTGGTGCTCTCCTCGGACACGGACGTCACCCCCTTCGACGTGGGCGCCTACGCCTCTTCCACCACCTATCTTTCGGGCATGGCGGCGAAGAAGGCGGCCGCTGGCGCCAGGCGGCAGATCCTGGAGGTGGCCGCGCGGCTGCTGGACGTGCCCGCCGGGGACCTCTCGCTGGCGGAGGGCATGGTAAAGGGAGGGCCCAGACCCCTGTCTCTCGCAGATGTGGCCCTCAGCAGCCTCTACGCCGAGCACCAGCACCAGGTCCAGTCGGTGGCCTCCCACGTGACCCAGAAGTCTCCGCCACCCTTCTCAGCTCACTTTGCGGAGGTGGAGGTGGACACGGCCACCGGGATGGTGCGGGTGCTCAAGTACGTGGCCGCGGTGGACTGCGGCACCGCCATCAACCCCCTGCTGGCCGAGGGCCAGGTGGAGGGGGCGGTGCTCAACGGCATCGGCTACGCCCTCACCGAGGAGTACCTCTTCGACCGGAGGGGCAAGATGCGCAACCCCACCTTCAAGCACTACAAGGTGCTCTGCACGGCCGACCTGCCGGAGCTGGTGACCATCCTGGTTCCCTCCTACGAGGCCACTGGCCCCTTCGGGGCAAAGTCCGTCTCTGAGATCGGGATCAACGGCCCGCTGCCCGCCATCAACAACGCCATCTTCCACGCCACCGGCGCCCGGCTCCGCCGGTCTCCCTTCACGCCCGAGCGGGTCCTGGCGGCGCTCGAATAGGCCCCCCATTCTCCTGTCCGGGCCCGCTCGCCCGGACGGGCCCGAGGTTGAGAATGTTCGATCTAGAGGGAATGCTCCGCAAGCAGCTCCGGGAGGCCATGACCTCCAAGCAGACGCTTATCCTGCCCGAGGGGGACGACCCGCGGCTGGTGGGCGCGGCATCCAAGCTCCTGAAGTTCGCCAACATCATCCTCGTGGGAGACAGGGGCCGGGTGGAGCAGATGATCCGGCGCGGGGTGGCGGAGCTGGAATGCTCTCACCGCCGCTTCTTCACCATGGTGCGCTTCGTGGACCCGGCCACCGACGAGCTCGCCGAAGAGCTGGCTCAGAGCCTGCACGAGCTCGGCCAGGGAAAGCGCTGGGAGCTCTCACCCCGCCAGGCTCGGGAGAAGATCCTGGACCCGGTGTACTTCTCGATAATGGCGGTGCGAAGTGGCTACGCGGACGCGGTGCTGGGTGGGCTGGCCCACTCCTCCAGGGAGTTCTTCACCCCCTGCCTGCGGCTGCTCGAGAAGGAGGGCACAGTCTACGAGATGGCCATCTTCGCCCTGCCAGACGACCACCCCACGGGCATCTACGAGCAGAACCTGGTCATGTTCGCCGACGTGGCGCTCACACCGGTTCCCCAGCCGGAGGACCTGGCTCAGATCGCCGTGGGGGCTTGCCGAACCATGCGCGACATCATCCCGGT
>JAJRWW010000464.1 GCA_024276595.1 Myxococcota bacterium | reverse complement strand
TTTCCGGACTCCGCTTGGGTAGCTCCCGGCCCGTTCGTCCCGGCCCTGCAGCCGGGGCCGAGCCCTACCTGAGGTGACCCTTCAGCCAGGCGTCCATCTCCGGGAGGCGTCCCTGCATGACCAGGTAGCCATCTATGGGCTCTCGCTCGGTTATCTCCGAGCACAGGGGCGTCAGCATGATGCGCCGGACCTCCTCGGGGTCGTGGGAATGGCCCAGGGCCCAGCCCAGCTTCACGTAGGCGGTCTCCGGGAGCATGTTGGCGGCGGGAACCACGCCGAAGCTCATGATATCCCGGCCCGTGTCGTAGACAAACATCTGCACGTAACCCCAGAGGGTCTGCACCGTCATGTAGATGTGAACCCCGGCCTTCACCGCCCGCTCGAGCGCGGGATAAAGTGGCTTGTTCACGTGGCCCAGGCCAGTGCCGGCGATGACGACTCCCTTGTAGCCGTTGTCCACCAGGGAGTCGATGACGTCCGGCTTCATGTTGGGGTAGTAGTACACGAGCGACACCCGGTCGTCGAACACCGCGTCCAGGCTCACGTCCCGTTCCCCTGGGCGGCGAGGGTTGAACTGGTCCGCGATGACATCCAGCCGGTCGTGGTACACCGTGGCCAGGGGCACGTCCCCGAGGGTGCGGAAGGTGGATCGGTAGCTGGAGTGCATCTTGCGCACGCGGGTGCCCCGGTGCAATAGATCGTACTGGTCGGAGGTGGGCCCGAACATGCACACCATCACCTCGGCGATGGGGCCGTGGGCCGCGGCGTAGGCAGCGTGCTGAAGGTTGAGCGCCGCGTCGGAGGAGGGGCGGTCGGAGGAGCGCTGGGAGCCCACCATCACGATGGGCACTGGCGGCCGGGGCACCATGAACGAGAGGGCGGCCGCGGTGTAGTGCATGGTGTCGGTGCCATGGCCCACTATGATGCCGTCCGCCCCGGCAGCCACCTCCCGCGCGATGGCCTCGGCGGTGCCGATCCAGTGCTCGGGCCCGATGTTCTCGGAGAAGACCCCGTAGAGCTTCTCGGTCTTCATGTTGCAGATGTCGGCCAGCTCGGGCACGGCGCCGAAGAGCTCCCCGGGGGAGAAGGCGGGGATCACCGCGCCGGTGCGGTAGTCCAGCCTGGAGGCGATGGTGCCGCCCGTGCCCAGCAGCGTGACATTGGGCTTCTTCGGATCGAAGGGGAACTCCTTCTCGGGGATCTTGTAATGCGCCTCCCGGTAGCCCGTCTCGGTCATGGCCTGGATGGTGGACACCTTCAGGCCCACGTTGTAGCCGGTGGCCAGCTTCAGCACTATGTGCTGGTCGTCCTCCGTCTCTGACCTGGGGAGCACCAGCCCGGTGAAGGTGCCCCGGGTGGTCACCGCCTCCACGTCGGCCCAGACACGCACCCCATGCCTCTCCAACGTGGCCCGGGCGTCTCCTCGGTATCCTTTGAGCGTATCAGCGGACATGTGCACCTCCTGCGAGCTGTCGGGTGACGACCTCTCGCACCAGGCGGCCGGCAACGCGCCCGCGGCACACCTGCATGGCCACCGACATGGCGTAACGCAGCCGAGCCTGGGGATCCTCGCTGCGCGGAGGCCCTCCATCCTCGAGGGCGACGCGGATCACCTCCACCGGATCGCGCCCGAGGGGCGTGAGACCCAGCTCTTCGCAGAGCTCTGCCACCGAGGGGATCTCCTCACCGCTGCGAAGCCTGTGGAGGAGGCCTCGCAAAACCGGGAGCATCCCCTCTCGCTGCAGATCGCCCCTGGCAACCCTGAGGGTCAGGTCGAAAAGGGGCTCGTCCCCCAGCTCCTCCACCGGCTCACCCACCCTGGCCATCCACCGCAGCAGGCTGCCCAGAAGATGGCCCACGAGTCGCCCATGCACCCCCGCCTGCACTAGCCTGCGAGCGAGCTGGTACCTGGAGTCAACGGCCAGCACCCTGAGCATGTGGGCTGGAACCCCGGCGTCGGCCAGCAGCCGCTCCCGCTCCCATGGCGGCTCGGGCAAGGCGGCACGAATGGCACCCATCCGCTCGTCGGAGATGGGGGTCGGCGGAGAGTCCGTGTCGGGGTACATGCGGTCCGGTCCCGGCAGGATGCGCTCAAAGTCTGTGATGCCCCGGGCCCTGGCCTGGCGGGTCTCGCTGGGGACCCCTTGGAGGGCCTGCTCGAACCGCACCACCACCTCCTCGAGGGCTGTGACTACATCCTCGGCGTCACCCCAGCACACAACCACAGCGTCCGCCTTCTTTGTGCGGAGCCGGTGCCTGATGAGCTTCCAGCGCCGCCGGGTGAGCAGGGACTGATCCGGTCCGCCGTAGCAGTAGGGAGCCTCCCTGAGACAGGCGATGACCCGCACCCGCCCGGCCAGCTCGTCCGTGAAGGTGAGCCCCGGCTGAGTGGGGGCGTCCATCACCGCCCGGCCGTTGGGTATCTTCACCGCCATGACCGCCTCTCCCCGGCGCACGGCCTCCACCAGCACGGGGTTGCGCCCGTCCTTCACGATGTCATCGCAGTGCCGCATGACCGGCTCGGCGCTCCCGCCCTTTGTCTCCCGAAGCCTGTCGCGGATCTGGAGCAGGGCACGCTGCCTGAGGGCCTCGTTGCGCACCAGGTGCGGGATCATCTTTATGCGTGGCACGCCCTTTATCTCGACCCGCGTGCCCCCGGCAACGCTCACGTTCACGTCCTGGCGGGTGGCACCCAGACCACGTCTCACCTTGCCCGTGACCCGCATGAGATCCCCCAGAACCTGCGCCGCCTGCCCCACCTCGCTGGGACAGCGCAGCTCGGGTCCTGTGACGATCTCCACCAGTGGCATGGACAGGCGGTCGGTACGAAACACTATGGTGTGCCCCTCGTCGAGCACCTCTCGGCAGGCATCCTCCTCCACGCTCACCTGTATGATGGACAACATGCGACCATTGAAGGGCACGGCTCCGTCCACTCCGACGATGGCCGTGCGCTGAAAGCCCGCCGGGATGGACCCGTCCAGGTACTGCTTGCGGATCACGTGCAGCTCCCCCACCAGGTTGCAGCCGCATAGGAGCGCGATCTCCAGGGCGATGTCCACGGCTCGCGAGTTGATCTCGAAAGGCGGCGTGTCGTCCATCTCGTAGGTGCACACGCTCTGGCGGTTCAGTCGGTAGATGATCTCCTTCTTTGTCTTGAACTCCATGAGCGCGGTGCCGTCATACTCACCCAGCTCCGAGAGGGTGGGCCGCATGTGGCGCAGCACCTCCATGTCGTACTCCTCGCTGTAGCGCCCCGCCGGGCAGCGGCAAAAGAGCTTGCGCTGGGTGTCGAGCTGCTGGTGGATCTCCAGGCCAGCCCGAAAGCCTATGGCCTGCCAGTCGATTCCCGCATCTGCCAGGCGGCCCAGGGGACCAAGGAAAGAGGAAGAACGGGTGTCGGTGTGCTCGGTCATGGGGGTCACTCGGCGCTGCTGTTGGTGAGCTGCCGGGAAGTTACCACAACTGCCGTCGCCACACATCCACCTCAAGCAGCACAGCAGCAGCCCAACAATCCCAGGACCAACCAGGCTTGTTGCCCTTGTTCCTACATGTAGTATAATGTGTGTACAGGAGGTCGATATGCACGACGGAGAACGCAGGGTGCGTCGCACCCACAACAAGAAGCAGGCCATCACCTACTACCTGCAGAGCTGTGTCCTGCGCCTGGGCGTGCGCGGGCTGGTGCTCGGGAGCCGAGATGGGCTCGTGGTTGCCTCGGCTGGGGATGGGGTGGACCCGGAGACAGCGGCGGCCTACGCGCCCTTTGTGTTTCACGAGAAGTGGGACTACCCAGACCCGGTAGATGAGCCCTACTTCGTGGACGCAATCCCCCTCGCGGAGGACACATTCTACCTGTTCGCAGTGGGCAACACCTCCCAGGCGCGCATCGGCGGAAGCACCAAGGGCGGCATCCGTCGGATCATCGACGAGCGGGCTGCGGCCTAGCGGAGCACCGACTCCACCACAGCCTGGGCGATGGGGTGATAGCTGGCGCGGACCTCCTCGAAGAGAGCCCGGGCGCGCCCCTTTGTCTCGGGGCTGGCAGCGAGCGCGGTGTACAGGGGCTTCAGGTACTTCATGCGCCCCATCTCCCCGAGAAAGCCAAGGGCCCGGTCGATGGCTGGACCGTGTCCGGACCTCACCGCGAGACACAGCCACTCCACGAGGATCTCCGCGTTGCCCTGGGCCGTGAGCCCAAAGGTGGTGTCCAGCGCCTCACAGTCAGCACGCTCGATGGTCCCGGGCAGCCCCTGCAGATAGAGCACCCACTCCTCGGGGGACCAGGCATCGGCTACCTCTGTGGTGGGCCGCTCCCCGCTCTGCCAGGCAGCGGCCAGCTCGTCCACCAGCTCCTTGCGCCTGGAAGCAAAGGTGGGCTCGTTTTCTGGGATCGATGAGCCCCGCAACCATCTGTCGGCCCCGATCTGAGCGAGCACCCCCGGGAGCTTGGCCTCCACGAACTGCTCCCACCTTTCGGTGGTGATGGACTGGAAGGAGAACTCGGCGATGTAGGCCTTCAAGAACTCGTCGAACCGCTCCCGCCCGACCGTCTCGCTGATGAGCTGCACCAGCAGAAAACCTTTCTCGTAGGGCACCAGGGAGAAGACCTCGTCCGGATCCACTCCATCGAGCTCCGTGCGGAGACGAGTGTAGGGGGAGCCTTCCCCGAAGCGGGCCATCTCCCGGGCCAGGCCAGCCCGCCCGATGGCGGCGTGCAGCGCCATGTACTCCGGCCCCTCCAGGGCCTCCAGGATCCGCCGCTCCGCGTACACGGTGAAGCCCTCGTTCAGCCAAAAATGCTCCATGTCGGCGTTTGTCACGAGGTTTCCGGTCCAGGAGTGGGCCAGCTCGTGGGCCACCACGTTCACCTGGGACCGGTCACCGGCGAGCAGGGTGGGGGTGAGGAATGTCAGCCGCGGGTTCTCCATGCCGCCATAGGGGAAGGAGGGCGGCATGCAGAGCAGATCGAAACGCTCCCAGCGATAGGGTCCGAAGATGCCCTCGGCCGTCTGGAGCATGTCCTCCACGCCGCCAAACTCCCAGGCCGCCCGCTCCAGGACCTCCGGCTCGGCGTAGACCACCGACCTGGGCCCGACGGTCTGGGGGTGGATGTTGCCGGCGGCCAGGGCGATGAGGTAGGGCGGTATTGGCTGGGGCATGTGAAACAGCCAGGTGGAATGCTGCTCGTCCCCGCCTGGCCTCTCCCCGTCAGCAGCAGCGGCCATCACCACTCGCAGGGGCTTTTTCACCTCGATCTCAGCCCGCAGCCCGATCCGCACCCGGGGGGTGTCCTGCAGCGGCACCAGCGCCCGGGCGTGGATGGCCTGGCATTGGCTGAACAGGTAGGGGTGGACACCGCCGGCAGTCTGGCTGGGATCGAGCCACTGGAGAGCAGATGCTTCCGGGGATGTGGCATAGCGCACGTCAAAGGCCGAGGTGGAGGCCGGCAGCCGTAGGGTGAGCCTGGAGCCCAACACAGGGTCTGGAGCGGACACGTCAAAGGGGATGGGGGCGCCTTCAGTGGTACTGATACCGTCTATGGCCAGGTCTAGTGTGTCCAGAACGAGATCCCCGGAGACCGGCTCGGCCAGGGTCAGGCGCGCCCTCCCCTTGAGCTGCCTGGCGGCGAAGTCCACTCGCAAAAAGAGCGCCACCTCGGTGAGGCGACCCTGGTCCAGATCTGCATAGCTATGGGGATCTTGACGTGCCATTGGCTTCCTTCCCCGCCCGAGCCAGAGATACTCGAGGCACCTGTGCGCGCAGCCTCGCTGGCAAAAACGGCGGTGTGGGCTGCTGGGGTTTAGCTCTCGACGAAGCTCTTCAGTCGCTTGGAGCGGGAGGGGTGGCGCAGCTTGCGCAGGGCCTTGGCCTCTATCTGCCGGATGCGCTCCCGGGTCACCTCGAAGTCCTGGCCCACCTCCTCCAGGGTGTGGTCCGACTTCTCGCCGATGCCAAAACGCATCCGCAGCACCTTCTCCTCCCGGGGGGTGAGGGTGGCCAGCACCTTGCGAGTCTGCTCGGCCAGGTTCAGCGAGATGACCGCCTCCGAGGGTGAGGTGACCGCCTTGTCCTCTATGAAGTCACCCAGGTGGCTGTCCTCCTCCTCGCCGATTGGAGTCTCCAGGGAGATGGGCTCCTTGGCGATCTTGAGCACCTTGCGAACCTTCTCCAGGGGCAGCTCCATCTTCTCGGCTATCTCCTCGGGGATGGGCTCCCGTCCAAGCTCCTGCACCAGGTAGCGGCTGGTGCGGATGAGCTTGTTGATGGTCTCGATCATGTGCACGGGGATTCGGATGGTGCGAGCCTGGTCGGCGATGGAGCGGGTAATGGCCTGCCGTATCCACCACGTGGCGTAGGTGGAGAACTTGTATCCCCGCTTGTACTCGAACTTGTCCACCGCCTTCATGAGGCCGATGTTCCCCTCCTGGATCAGGTCCAGAAACTGGAGCCCACGGTTGGTGTACTTCTTGGCGATGGACACAACCAGCCGCAGGTTGGCCTCCACCAGCTCGCACTTGGCCCGCTCGGCCATGCGCTCCCCGCTCTTTATCTCCCTGTAGGTGCGTCGAATCTCCTCCACGGAGAGCTCCGCCTCCTGCTCCACCCGACGCACCTTTCGCTGAGCGTTGCGCACCAGCCGCTCGCTCTCGATGAGCTCCTCGGGCATGATACCCAGCTTCTTTGCAATGCGCCGCTCGTCCCGCTTGGACCGTCGCATCTCCCGCAGGGTCCGCCGAAGGTCCTTGACCGACATGCCAAGGCGCTGCTCCACCGCGCGAACCTGGGCCTCGCTGTTCTCCACCCGGGCCACCAGCCCCTTGAGCTTGGTCACGATGGCCTCGATCTGGCGCTTGTTCAGGCGCAGGGCCGACAGCCCCTCGAACATGTCCCCCTGGATGCGGTCCACGGTGGCCCGGTACTTCTTCTTCTTGGCCTCGCTGAGACCGCGCTCGCCGAGCCTCTCCATTGTGCGGCGCAGCTCCCGGTCCATGCGCCGCACGCGATCGATGATCTTCACCACCCGCTCGATGCTGGCGTCCTCATCCAGGTCGTTGTCCTCGTCGTAGAAGTCCCGACTCACATCCCGCACCCGGATCTTGCGCTTGCGCAGCAGATCCCCCAATGTGGCTATCTCTCGCACCGCAAGCGGCGAGTTGAGCACCACCTTGAGCACCCTGCGCTCCCCCTCCTCGATGCGCTTGGCGATCTCCACCTCGCCCTCCCGAGTGAGCAGAGAGACCGAGCCCATCTTGCGCAGGTACATGCGCACCGGGTCGGTGGACTTGCTGTAGGCGCCGTCGAGGTCCTCCTCCTTGGCCCGCTTCAGCCGCGCCGCCTTGTCGAAGTCGATCTTGGCGTCCGAAGGGTGATCGACCAGATCCACCCCGGCGTCCGTGAACACGGCCATCCACTCCTCCATCTGCTCGGCAGACAGGTCGTCGGGCATGGCCTGATTGACCTCGTCGTAGGTCAGGTAGCCCTTCTCCTGCCCCTGCTTCAGCAGGGAGTCCTTGGTGTGGGGGGTCTCTTCGGTGGCGGTGGGCTCTTCGCCCCTCTTTTTCTGGTTCATTGATACTCCGCGAATCTCGCTGCAATAAAACCCTATACTACTAGCCTAGATCAAACTGGCCTGACCGCCACTGCTCAGTCCCCTGGCAGCGGCGTTTTTCAGCTCTTCCTTTTCCAAGCGTACCGCCAACAGCCGCTCGATGAGGTCCTTTCTCCGCTGGGCGTCTCCGGCGACCTGGGCCTCCTTGATGGCCAGCTCCAGCCGCTCCAGCTCCCGCTCCAGCCAACGCCGCCTGATGGAGGAGACGGTGTCCTGGAGGGCGCGAGAGGCGTCCACACCCTCGCCGTCGTAGGCGTGGGAGTACAGGTGCGCGGCCAGCCGATCCCGCTGGTCGGGCTCCAGTCGATCCAGGATGCTCTCGGCGTCCACTCGCCCGGTCTCCGCTTGCATTCGCACCGCCTCTCGCAGCAGGTCCCGCCACTGCTCGTCCTGAAGATAGGAGACCACGCCCTGTTGCGCAACCTGGGGCACCAGGTGAGGATGGGTCACCAACAGCGTGAGGAGCTCCAGCACATAGCGCACATCGTCCGAGGTGGGACCTTCGCCCCTCTGGGCGGCATGATCCAGCCCGGCGCCGACCGCTCCACCTTGTCTGGGCGATGCCCCATTGACGGCCCCCCGGACCGCGCGCTTCACCTGGTCCGGCCTGAGCCCAACGGCAACGGCGGCGCGCTGGAAGTACTCGTCTCGCACCACCGGGTTGCGGATCCGGCTCAGGATGGGTGCCAGCACCTCCGCAGCCCTGACCCGGTCCTCCACCGCGGAGCCGATGTCCTTGGTGATGTCGTCGATGAGGAAGGCCGGGGCCGCCTGGGCCGCCTCCAGCAGACGGGTGAGGGTCTCCGGCTCCTTCCGGGCCAGGTCTGCCGGGTCCGAGCCGTCCGGAAGCATGGCCACCCGGCAGGTGATCTCCTCGGCGGCCAGCATCTCGGCCGCCTTCCTGGCGGCGGCCCTCCCCGCGGCGTCGCCGTCGTAGGCCAGCACCACCTCCCGAACGAAGCGGCGCATGATGGCCACCTGGCGGTCGGTGAGAGCCGTGCCCAGGGGTGCCACCGTCTCCTCGTGTCCGGCCTGGAACATCCCCAGCACGTCCACGTTCCCCTCCACGAGGATCACCCGGTCCCGGCGCCGCATGGCCGCCCGGGCCACCGGGAGCCCATAGAGGGTCTCCGACTTGTGGTACACCGGGCTCTCGGGAGAGTTGACGTACTTGCGCTCCTTGGCCTCCGGGTCCAGCAGCCTCCCGGAGAAGCCCAGAACGCTGCCCCCGGCCCCCAGCACAGGAAACATGAGCCGGTCCCGGAAGAAGTCGAAGCTGCTCTCCGGTGACACAGCTCCCTGGGGAGATGGACGCTCCCCGGCGGGGTTGCGCCGGACCACGCACAGCCCCAGCTTCGCCGCCACGGAAGCCTTCACGCCCGCCGAGGCCAGGTGCCTGGTGAGGGCGTCCCAGCTCGCAGGGGCATAGCCGATGCCAAAGGCCTCCACGGTGCGCTCCCGCAGGTCCCTCGAGGCCAGATAGCGCCGGGCCTGGGCGCCTCCCGGCCGAAGAAGCTGCTCCCGAAAGAACTCGTAGGCCAGCTTGTTGACCTTCAGGAGCTGCTCCCGCTCGGACTCGCGACGCTGCTCCGAGGGGCTCATCTCCCGGCGGGGCAGCTCCACACCCGCCGCCTCGGCGAGCTCGGCGAGCACCTCCATGAAGGTCTTGCCCTCGATCTTCATCAGGAAGCCGATGACGTTCCCCTTCTCGTGGCACCCAAAGCAGTAGAAGCTCTGCCTGGAGGGGTTGACCACAAAGGATGGGGTCTTCTCCGAGTGGAAGGGACACAGGCCCTTGAAGTTGGCGCCGCTCTTTCGAAGCTCGACGTATCGACCGATGGTGGACACCACATCGGTCTTGTCTCGAACCTCGGCGATGGTATGTTCGGGAACCCGCGTGGCCACTTTCCCCGATCCGCTCGATAGAGCCACTGATCCTCGTCGACGGTCGGGTCACCACACCGCATGTCCGGGATGGCTCCAGGCTACGGCGCAACCCTTTCAAATCAGTAGCAATTCGAGATCTTTTAGCGCACCCAGAAAACCTGTCAACCCCCCGGGCCCGCGAGAGGGGGGCGGCGAGGAGGCTACGACGCCAGGTGGATGAGGAGTTTTCCCCGCTATTTCAGTGCATTGGCAGCGCCCGTGAGCGAACCGAAGGAGCGAGATCCTGAGGGAATTTTGTTGACTTTCTGCCAGCAAGGATGTGGGGCCATGGCTCAGCCTTTCGAGAAAAGGAGCCCCATGGAGCCAGCAGGCCACCTCACTTCAGGCGGATGACTCTCCAGCGGGGAGAGGTGGTGATCTCGAAGATGAAGCCGAAGCGGAAGGCGATCTGTCGAGTCTTTTTGTTTACGAGCCTCCTGGGAGGGTTGGGGAAGGGGGCCGCCTTCTTGAAGGCGCTGATGGCCTCGTCGTCCAGGAAGGTGAGGCCACATGGCCGCTCCAGCACGATCTTCTTCAGCGCCCCGGAGGGGTGGAGCAGCACGTGCAGTATCGTGGTGCGGGTCTTGAAGCCGTAGATGTTCCCCTTGGGGTCCCGGCGAGAGTACTCCCTGTCCGGATGCCAGTGCTGAGCCACCGCCCGCTTTACCCGGTTGAAGAAGGAGGCGAACCTCCACTCCTTGGTCTTGAGCAGGGTCTCGTTGCCCTTGTCCATGTCCTTCAGGTAGTCGGGAAAGGCTCCGGGGATGACCTTCTGCAGCACACCGTTGTCTGGCTTGAGATCCCGCAGGGTCAGCTTGCGCTTCCACACGTCGCTTCTACCCTGCCGGCGCTCGTTCCCCCTGGGGGAGGCAGGGGTACGCATAACCAGCGGCGACGGCTTCGGGTCGGGGCGAGCCCGGACCTTGGGCCGGTACGGCTCCACCCGCGGCTCGGAGATACTGGAGGGCTCCCGCGGCCGCCGGTCGACCATGGCCACGGCCCTGTCGAGCAGCCCCTGGTGCCTGGCGACCGTCTCTTTCTTCACGTCCGAGCTCCACTCGCTGCGGAAGCGGGTCTCGTCCGGGACCCTCTCCACCTTGGGACGGTTTATCTCCACCACCTGGTGTGTCTCTGCTGGCACGAGCTCTAGCTGAACCAGGTGCTCCCCCTCTGAGCGCTCCCATGGGTCCGCCAGCCCAAAGCCGCCGTAGCGCCTCACCAGGGTCGAGCCCCCGGCCAGAGCTGCCCAGTGCAGCACCACAGCCCCCAGCACAAAGGCCACAACGAGGGGGCTGCTTGGATCGCTCTTTCTCCTCATCTCCACTTGAGATTATAGGTCGGCCTGGCCCTTTAGGCCACCGGGAGTGGATCCGTTGACGAGATTCTCCGCAAGAGCGTTGAATACCCGAGCCTCCACCGGGGTCGACTCTAGAACCCTTGAGGACGAGAATCTGTCGCAAATGAGTCAAGCTTTGGATCAGGCGCCCGACGCGGCACGAACCAGCCGGCGCACGTGCGACGGCCGGCGACGAGTGTCGCCGTAGCTACGTGCAGAAACACCAACATCGGCGCCCACCCCTGGTCGACACCGCCTCGTCGGTCTGAGGCGCAGCCTCGCCAGTCAAGTGGCAGGGCGCTGCACATCCGCGCCGTGGGCTTTACCCGGACGGGCCAGGGCGGTATGCTGGGCACGCTCAACACAGCCAACGGGCGACAGGATCGCCCTCGCCCTGGGGCATACCCAGGGACGTGAAAGGAGAGGGGACAATGATCAGTCTGAGAACAACTCTCGGGGCGCTGCTACTCGCCGGCTCCCTCATGTTCCTCGGAGCCGGCCAGGCCCTTGCGGCACCCGGCCCGGCCAAGGACAAGAAAGCCGGCCCCGCCAAGAGCATGAAGATCTTGAAGTTCGTAACCCTTCG
>JAJRWW010000463.1 GCA_024276595.1 Myxococcota bacterium | reverse complement strand
TGGCCGAGGCGAGCCACTTCCCCGCGGTGGACGTGCTGGCCAGCCTCTCCAGGGTGATGCCCCAGGTGGTCGACAAGGAGCATCTGCGTCACGCCGCCACCCTGCGCAGGCTCCTGGCGGCCCACTCCGCCAGGAAGGACCTCATCTCCCTCGGCGCCTACAAGGCCGGCACGGACCTGTGGGTGGACCGCTACCTGGAGCGGCAGCGGGAGGTGCTCGCCTTCCTCCAGCAGGGGCCGGACGAGGCCACCCCCATGGACCAGACGAGGCGAGCGCTGGGCTCCCTGGTCGAGGGCTTCGGCTGACCGTCCCTGGCGCCCGGCTCCCGCTCCTGGCCAGTCCGGGATGGACTGCGGGCCTGGCAGGTCGTACACTACACGCCATGAGGCACTCACCCATTCTCCTGGCGCTCCTGGTCGGCGTGGTCCCCCAACCGGCCCACGCCACTGTCCTGCGGGGGCTGAGCTTGAGGCAGCTCGCGCGCGGATCCACGCTCATAGTCCGGGGGGAGGTGCTCTCCCGATCTGCCCGCTGGAGCGGAGGCCGGATCTACACGAAGATCACCTTGCGCGTGCAAAGGAGCCTTCGCGGCAAGAGCGCCCGTGGCCAGGTCGTCTCTTTCTGGCGCCTGGGCGGGAGGGTCGGGCGCTACGTCCAGATGGTCCGCGGCGCCCCCTCCTTTTCCGTGGGCGACCGGGTGCTGGTCTTTCTCTCACCGCGGGCCCACCGTCTCTTCGTGACCGGCATGGCGCAGGGGCGCTTCTTGCTGCGCGGTGGCCCGGACCCTCGCTCCACGACGGTACACCAGGGCCTCGCCGGGGCCAGGTTGCTTGGCTCGCACAAGGCCCTCCGCGGGCCAGTGCCCCTGGTGGCCTTTGAGCGGAGCGTCCTCGCCCTGCTGCGCGCCAGGCCGGAGCCCAGACCTTGAGCCGCATCCTCGGGGCCCTGACCCTGCTGTCGCTGCTCACCCTTTTGGCCCCCCCGGCAGGAGCCTACGTGCGCACCAGAACGGTGGATAATGGCAACCCCATCTACTGGAACGGCGGCTGTGTCTTCATGGTCCCCAGCACCGAGAGGGCCGGCGGGCTGGCTCCCTTTGAGATCATGGGCGCCTTCCGGGCGGCGGCCAGCGCCTGGAACGAGGTCTCCTGCAGCTACATCCAGCTCGTGGTGGAGGACCCCCAGCCAGGGCTGGAGGCGGGCTTTTCCACCGGCTCCACTCCTGAGAACGTCATCGTCTTTCAGGACGAGATCTGGCCGTACGACTCCTCCGCAGCAGCCCTCACGACCATCACCTACCTGGCCTCCAACCTGCCCTCCTCCGACGGTGAGATAGTCGACGCCGACATAGAGGTCAACGCCGTGGACTTCCGCTTCACCACCACCGGCGGCGCGGACAGGCACGACCTCCAGAACGTGATCACCCACGAGCTGGGCCACGTGCTGGGGCTGGACCACACCTGCGACGACGGCATGATCTCACCCACGCCCGTGGACAACACCGGCGCCACGATCCCCTCCTGCTTCCCGCCCGTGTCGCTCCCCCCAGAGATAACCGAGGCCACCATGTACAACTTCGCCTACCCTGGCGAGGTGTCCAAGCGCAGCCTGGAGCCCGACGACCGGGCGGGGCTCTGCGCCGCCTACCCCATTGCCGAGGACCCCAACGTCTGCGAGCCCGTCCCACCGGTGGCCAGCCGCCCCTCCTGCGGCTGCGCCGCCCGCGCCGCCACCCCAGGGGCCGCCCTCCCCTTGCTGCTGACCCTGGCCGCGCTCCTGCTCCTGTGGAGGCGACGTCACGGCACCAGCTTGTAGCCCGCCCCGTAGACGGTGAGGATGTGCCGCGGGCGCCTGGCGTCGTCGGAGAGCTTCCGCCGCAGCTTCACAATGACGTTGTCCACGGTCCGGCTGGAGTGGCTCCCCTCCGCTCCCCAGACCTCTGCGAGCAGCTCGTCCCGGGAGACCACCCTCCCGGCGCTGCCGTGAAGGATGCGCAGGCACTCGGCCTCGAAGAAGGTGAGCGTGGAGCGCTCGCTGCCAATGGCCACCGTCTGCGCCGCCAGGTCGACCGCCGCGCGGCCGATTAGAATGGGGCCACGGGGGGAAGACACCGCCTGGCGACTGATCATGCGGAACAGGGAGCCGATGCGCGCGATGAGCTCACCCACGCCAAAGGGCTTGGTGACGTAGTCGTCCGCCCCCGCCTCCAGGCCCCGGATGATGTCGCTCTCGTGGCTCCTGGCGCTCAGAATGAGAATCGGGATGCGCGGGAGGATCCGCCGCAGCTCCCCGCAGACGCCAAAGCCGTTTCGGTCCGGCAGCATGAGGTCCAGGATAATGCAGTCCGGAGGCTGGGCCCTCGCCGAGCGAACGCCCTCGTCGCCGGTGCTGGCCGAGGCCACCGCGTACCCCTCGAAGCCCAGGGCGTCCCTGAGGCCCCTTACCAGGTCGGGCTCGTCCTCGATGAGAAGGATCCGCTTGCTGCTCGACTGAGACATCATGACCGGCTTTTTGTACTACGCCCGTGGCTCATGCGGAAGATCGTCCTCTCTGGCGCTGCCCCCGGCCTCTGCCTCGCCTTCGACCCCCGCCTGCACCCTGGGCGAAGGGGCCCGGGGCAGGACCAAGGAGAACTCCGCCCCTCGCCCATCTTCGACCGGCGACTCCACCTCCACGCGACCGCCGTGGGCCTCGGCCACGAGCTGAACCAGGCTCAACCCGATGCCGCTCCCTCGCTCCCTGCTGCGGATGGCGCGCCTCCCCCGGAAGAACCGCTCGAAGAGCTGGGCCCGCTCCTGGGGAGGGATCCCTGGCCCGTCGTCTCGCACGGAGATGACCCATGGGTTTGAGCCACGCACCCCTGGCACCCGCCCCGGGGAGCTGGCCAGCCTCACCACCACCGCCCCGGCGCCGTACTTGTCGGCGTTGTCCAGGAGGTTCAGCAGCGCCAGCGTGAGGGCCTCCATGTCCACCTCGGCCCAGACCTGCTCCCTTGGCATCTGCAGCTCCAGCCGGCTCCGCTCCCCACCCGGTCCCTGGAGGTGGATGTCCACCGCCTCCCGCAGCACATGCTTCAGGTCCGCCTTCTCGGGCCGGGGGGCGGGGAGCAGGCCGCGCTCCAGGCGCGACAGGTCCAGGACGCTGTCGATCAACCTGCTCAGGCGCTCGGTCTCCCTGGTGAGCACCTCGGCGTACTCGGGGCGTCGCTCCACCGCGCCGGGGCGATCCAGGACCATGAGCTCCGCGTACATCCGGATGAGCGACAGGGGGGTCTTGAGCTCGTGGCTCACGGTCGAGACGAAGTCGCTCTTGAGCGTGCTCACCACCCGCTCTCTGCGCACGAGCCAAAGGAGCAGCCCGAGCCCCAGGATCGTCGCCATCATGCTCCCCACCAGGATCCCCATGCCGATGCGCTCCCGCCGCGCGGCGTGCGCCTCCAGGGAGGCCGCGGCGCGGGGGGTCAGCTCCACATGGAACCGATACAGGGTCGTCGGGAAGCGCCGCGTCACCCGCTGGAGCCGCAGCCCCGGAGGGGGAAGCTGGCCGTAGACGGTGCGGCCGTCCTGGTCGATCACAGCGGCGAAGTAGCGCGCCTCCAGGGGACGCAGCTCCTGGGTGAGCATGCGCCTCACCACGTAGTTCATGTGGATCTTCAGGGCCACCAGGAAGCGCCCCGCCTGCTGCTCCATGAACATGTACGAGATCAGGTAGTCCCGCCCCCCCAGGCGCACGTGCAGGTGCTTGTGGTACCCTGGCTGGAGGTCGCGCAGCCCGAGGGCTGGCAGGATCTGCGAGGCAAAGAGCCGGGTGAAGCGCGCGCGATCGTGCGCTCCCTCCTTCGACGCGTAGTGCAGGATCCGATAGTGCGAGTCCAGCACCAAGGCGCCCTCCACCAGGGAGCTCATGGTGGTGAGGCGCCCCCAAAAAAGCTTGAAGCCGTCCAGGTCCTGCAGGTCCACCAGGTCGAAGAGCACCCTGTCCTGGTCGATAATGCGATTGTCCACCTTGCGCACGATCTTCTCCGCCAGGGCCACGGTGGACGCACGCATGGACTGGCGGCTGACCTGGCTGGCACGTCGGCTCAGACGCAGGCTGTACAGGCCGAGCAGGGACACGGCCGCCACGACGATCACGTAGGCCACCCCTATGAGCACCGACGTCTGTCGACTGCGCCAGAGCAAGGCCTCAGAGGGGCAGTCGGTCGCCCAGCTTCTCCCGGAGCTGCATCATGAGCTCGTCGAAGGTGAAGGGCTTTTGGATCCAGCCGTCCACCAGCCGGAGCTCCTCCGCCGTGGGGGGGCGCCCGGTCAGGTACAGGATGGGGAAGTCTCTTCGCCCCCGCCGATCCAGCTCCAGCGCCAGCTCGGGGCCGCTCACGGGCTCCATGTTCAGGTCCAGCAGGCCCAGGTCGGGAGAGGTCCACCCCTCCAACGCCTCCAACAGATCGTCTCCAGAAAGATAGCTCTCCACGTCCCAGCCCGCGAGCTCTCCCAGGATGAGCTGCAGCATCTCAACCATGTCCGGGTCGTCTTCGACCAGCAGTACCCTCATCAGATCCTCGGGCCGGCGCCGTGGACCGCCGACAGAACCTCATTGGAAGAAGGAGTTCTCAGCATAGCAGATGGAATGTCCATATGTAAGGCTGTGGCCGTGATACCAAAACGAGAGCCTCCCCGAGGAGTCCATGAGGGCACTGGGGCCGTCCAGGTACAGGTCGTCGCACCACTGCAGGTCGCCCGAGCGGAGCACCGGGTTGCCCGGGTAGACCACCCAGTGCCTGGCGTCCCCGGTGGCCACCGCGTGAAAGATGGAGAAGCGCTGCCCAACCCGCCACACGTACCACAGCCGAAAGATCTGCAGCAGAGGGTCCCAGGCCAGGGTGGGGTCGCTCACGGCCGTGTGAACCAGCGCGTCCGCCGGGGGGGTCACCACCGGCCGATTGCAGCCGTCCTCGGGGCAGGGATCCACCAGGTTGTCGCGCGTCCAGAGGACGCCGTCCTCCGAGGTGGCCAGGCCGAGCTGCGCCGTGAAGGGGTTCTCGGGGTCCGAGCGCCCAGTGTACAGCATCGTGAACCTCGGGCTGCCCTCCACCGACCTCCAGACCACCGCGGGGTCCCGAACCACCCGCTCCCAGGACACCGATGCCTCCTGGGCGGTCACGGGCGCCAGCAGCACGTCCTCGTCTGCTCCCGGCGCCATTCGCTCAAAGGTGACCCCGTCGGAGCTTACCACCCCGTCGATTCCGGTCCAGCCCACCGAGTCCCCCTCCCGCCGGGCAACGGTGAAGTAGAGCGCCAGGCGCCCGTCGGGCAGCACCAGCGCCGATGGACCAAAGAGCTCGGCGGTGCCCGCGGGCCAGGAGTACAGGTCCTCCGCCGCGAGCAGGGGGGCGTCCACGCTGTCTCTCACCCAGGCCATGGCGGTGGAGTCTCCCCGCAGGACCGCGTGTCCCAGCGCTCCGAGGCCGCCCTGGGCGTCGTCGCGCCCCACGTAGTACATGTGGCGCTCCCCGGCGAAGTCCACCACCGTGGGAGACTCCACCATGGCGCCATCCCAGGCGCCCTCTGCCCCTGCAGGGAGAGCCACGCCCCCTCCCTCGGAGCTGACGTGGCCAGGCACCGGGTCGGGACAGCGCGCGGCGTCCCAGGCCCCCACCCGTGACACCCGCAGCCCCGCGCCACCGCCGTACACGGCCAGCCGCGCGGGCGCGCTCGACTGCGGGAGGGGCCGATTGGAGCGGTGGTCGGCGGGAGCGTCCATGAGCGGGAGGTCGTCGAGGGTGTCGCCAAGGTAGAACCTGGCGAACCCCTCGGAGTCCACCAGCAGAAAGGCCGCCAGGCTGTCGGACGGCCAGGGCTGGGATGCCTCGGGGGCTCCATCCACGACAAAGGTGACGAGGGACTCCCCCGACCCATCCCGGGTCAGCTCCACGGCCGCGATCCTGTCCACCACCGCGTCCCCCGCGCAGCCGCTCCCCGCCGGGAAGCTGGTCTGCCAGGTGAGGGCCAGCCCCGCGCGAGCGCCCTCCCCTGCCGACTGGTGAAGCACGGCCCCCAGGAGCAGCCCGGGGCGGTAGGTAAAGGACATGACCGAAAGGAGCAGCGCGTCGGCGCAGGGAGCGCAGTCTCCCTGGGCGTAGCAGTCGTCACAGCGGTTAGGGTCCAGTCCCCCTCCCGGCAGGGCGGCTGGCGCCGGAGCGCCAATGGAGACCCACGTGGATGGATCGAAGGCCTGGCAGGTGGCGCCCGACTGGTCGGGGTCGCACGCGTCGGGAACGCAACCACCGACGGCGGGGAGAAGGGCGTCGGAGAGCAAGGGGGTCACCAGGCTGCAGCAACCTGGGTCGGCTCCACAGGTGAAGTCCTGGCAGTCGACCAGGCTGTTGTCGTTGTTGTCCAGCCCGTCGTGACACTGGCCGTCGGGGAGCTCGGTGCAGGGAGCGTACCCAAGGCAGCCCGGATCCTCGCAATCGATGAGCCCGTTGCGGTTGTTGTCCATGCGGTCTCGACAGGCCTGCTCGCTGACCTCCGCACAGAAGTCGAACACGGCGCAGTCCGGCTCCGCGCAGTCGGTGAGGCCGTTGTCGTCGTTGTCCACGCCGTCTGAGCAGCGGTCGGCGTTGTTCTCCAGGAGCTGCTCGGGGTCAAAGGCCAGGATCAGGCTGCAACCAAGGAGAAGGAGCCCGAGGCCCAGCGTGAGCCCCAGGGCCGCAAGGTGCGCGCGGCGCAGGCTCGTGGCCATCAGAACCTCCCCCCGGCGGAGACTCCGGCCAGGCCAGGCCCGAGCATGGGGGAGACCACCACGTCGGCCCGGGATGGAGCCGGCCGCAGGCGCCAGGTCAAAAAGGCCGTGAGCACCCCCGTCACCAGCCCGAAGGCAAAGAGCGCATCCGCGGCAAAGGCCAGGCTGCGCCCCTGGCGGCGCAGCTTGGCCGTGGGGAGGTCTTCGTAGGCGTTGCGCGTGTTCACCGCCGTGAGAGTCATCGCCACGCCGCTGACCAGCAGGAGTCCTGTTACCACCGTCCCGCCCACGAACCAGGCGAGCTGGCGCCTGCTGGTGCGCCGGCTGAGCCTCACGTGGAGCACCGTCATCTGCCGTGAGACAATGGCGATTCGCCGCTCCCAGGTCTGATAGCCCTTCTTGGTGACAAAGACGCGGTAGGTCCCAACTCGCAGCCTGTAGCGCCGGACAGGGGTCTCTCCCACCTCCTCCCCCTCCACGCGCACCGTGGCTCCCACCACGTCGGACTTCACCCGCAGGTATCCGTAGCGAGGGCGCGGCCTGAGATCCACGAAGACCGTGGACTGCTCCCCGGGGGCGATGACCACCACCCGGGTGACGGCGTAGTAGCCCTCCCGGCGCACTGCGATGCGGTGCCTCCCAGGGCGAACCACCAGGCGAACGGGAGCCAGGGTGGCCGGCGCGTCATCCACCGACACCATGGCGCCCGGGGTAGAAGTGGCCACCTTGAGGGAGCTCTGGCGCTTGAGCTGAAAGTCGAAGTAGTTGCGCTCACCCACGTCCACCCGCACGCGCTTTTTCAGGGGCTCGTGCCCGGCGGCCTCCACGAGCACCAGGTAGCTCCCGGGCTTGAGAAGCAGGTTGGCCGGGGTCCGCCCGCGCACTCCCTTGGCCTTCCCATCCACGTACACCGCGGCGCCGGACGGGAAGGATGTCACCCGCACGGCCACCCTCGCCGACCGCAGCAACCTGCGGATCATCCGCCGGGTGCGCACGGCCCAGATCTTCGGGGGCCTGGACTTGAGGTACCTGCGCAGGGCGATGATGGCCTGGTTCGGCTCCGAGAGCTTGTCGTGGCACAGCCCAATGTTGTAGGCCAGAGACGGGCGCCACACCAGCGCCGCGGCCGCCCTGTAGTGGAGCAGAGCCTCGCGGTAGCGTCCGGCGTTGTACGCCCTGGTGCCCCGCTGGAAGCGACGCTTGGCCGCGCGCTCCAGCTTCCGCTGAGCAGCGGACGACCTGGGGTTGGGAGCCTGGGCAGATGCAGCCCGGGAGCACGCCAGGGCCAGCAGGAGCGACGCTATGAGCCAGAGCCCCCGCACGTCACCAGCCCATGGCGTGGTCCGGCGGCTTCCAGCCGTCGCCCTTGCCGATCTTCCTCAGCTTGTGGGGACCAATCTTCCTGTCCCTGTCGGGGACGAGCCGGATCCAGTGCTCCACCCACCCCATGCGGTAGAGCCTCAACCGGACCTCTCGCGTGCCACGGGGCAGGTGGAAGCCCTCCTTGCAGCTCCCCAGCTTCTTCCTGGCGCGGTCATAGACCCAGACGTCCGGGGGGACCATCCGGTCGCAGGTTATCCGCACCTTTGCCGGCAGCATGGGAGCGACTGGCGACATGGCCGGCGACATGGCCGGCGACCTGACTGGCGACATGGCCGAGCCCATCGCCCGAGCCGCGCTCCGCCGCATGGAGCCTGGCCCGGGGGATGATCGGAGATCAGGGCCCATGACCGCCAGCCCGGTCCTGGCGCCCTTTCCACCTCCAGGGCCCGAGCCACCTCGAGAGGACGGGGATCGGCTCCCGTAGGCCAGCACGGCCAGGCCCCCCCCCAGCACCAGCAGCGCCGCGAGCCCCCAGCCCAGACGTCGTCTCCAGGCAGGAGCAGGTGACGCCTGCGGGCTGGTCCTTCGCAGAATGGACGGGGGAGTTGCCAGGACCCCGATGGCCTCCTCCGAGAGGGGACGCCGGGTGGAGTCTGTGCCAGGGGCGAAGGCGGCCATCTCCACGGCGGCGGCGGCGGGGTCCAGCAGCGCCAGGCAGTGCAGCAGCACCTGCTCCATCTCCACCATGTCCGCGAAGCGGTCCTCGGGGTTTTTCTCCAGGGCCTTGAGGATCGCGTTGTTGAGCAGCTCGGGGATCCGGGGGTTGCGCTCCGCTGGGGGACGGGGCACCTCGGTGGCGTGCTTTGTGATCAGGCCGATGGGGGTCCGCGCCATGAACGGGAGCTCCCCCGTGCAGGCCTCGTAGAGGATGACCCCCATGGCGTAGATGTCGGCCCGGCCGTCCGCCTCGCGGACCCCGTCGGCCTGCTCCGGGGCCATGTAGTAGGGCGTGCCCAGGATCTGCCCGGTCTTGGTGAGGCGCTCCTCCGAGCCGTCCAGCTCCGAGGCCCGGGAGATCCCGAAGTCCACCACCTTCACCTGCTCGGACGCACCCTCCCGCTGGCTCACGAAGATGTTGCCCGGCTTCAGATCCCGGTGGACGATCCCCTTGCGGTGGGCCGCTCCCAGGCCGCGGCAAGCCTGGGCGCAGATTCGCACCATGCGAGCCAGGTCGGGGGTCTCGGCCCTCCGGATAATGTGCGCGAGGTCCTCTCCCTCCAGGAACTCCATGACCATGTAGGCGGTGGAGTCATCGGTAAAGTCGAAGTCCGTGATGTCGATGATGTTGGCGTGGCCCACCTGGCTGGCGGCCTCGGCCTCCAGCTTGAAGCGGATGACCACCTCGTGGTCCCGGAGCATGTCCGAAAAGAGCAGCTTCACGGCCACCTTTTTCTTGATGCGCGTGTCCTCTCCCTCGAACACCGCGCCGAACCCACCGGCCCCCACAATGGACTTGAGCAGGTAGCGCCCGCCGATGGTGCGGCCCAGGAACTCCTCGCCAAGCTGGGCGTGCCGGGACTTGAGGGCGGTGCTGGGCGACCTGGGGGCCTTCGCGCCCGGGGTCAGCACCGTTGGGTCATATGCAGTGTCCCGGTCTGACAATTTCAGATCCAGCCTCGTTCGCCCGAGCCCCACGGACCCGGCTCGCATGCCCGGCAGTCACAGGCAGTATGTTGGACCCGGTGGCCGAAGTCAACTCACCGCCCCCAGGCGAGCCCGCACAAACACCCTGAATATTCACTCGTTTGAACCAGATACGGAGCAATCGCCAGGCTCCGCCGGTGCCAGGATCGGCTGGCCCCAGGCCCTCACTGCTGCTATGCTGCCCAGATGCAAACCGAGCAGCAGCAGCAGGTGGTGATTCTCCTCAAGGGCAGCCTGGCGGACCTGAAGCGCGCGAGAGAGAGCCTGGAGTCCGGCGGCGTGGGCGCCGAGATCCTGCGGCCCCCTGGGTGCAACACCAACTCCTGAAGCCCCACATTCTGGCTCGCGGTCGCGGGCCCCGACGCCCGGAGGGGACATGAGATCGTCCAGCGTCACCTGCGCCAGCTCGTCAGCCCGGAGGAGCGAGCCGACGACGACCCCATCATCGACTTCGACGCCGCCGAGATGACCTGCCCCGCCTGCGGCACCTCCTTTGAGACGGGCCCCTCGGAGTGCCCCGACTGTGGGCTCTTCCTGGGGTAGAAGGCCAGCAGCGGCAGGAGGCGACACCGTGGGAGACCGGCCGGTGGGCGAGCCGCCACCCCCCCGGGGGGCCCGGAACGAGGCGCTCCTCGTGTGGGGTGGGGTCACCGCGCTGTGCGCCGCCCTCTACTGGGTGGGCATGGGGCTCCCCGTGGTCAAGTCCAACCTGTGAGGCCTCTTCGCCCTGGCCTTCCTCGGAGTGCCCGTGTGGCTGCTGGACCGGCGGCGGGAGCCCCTCACTCGCTACGGCATTGGCTGGCGCCCCCTGGGGCCCGGGCTCACCTGGGGCGCGGGCGCCGTGGTGTCGATCCTCGGGCTCTTCCTGGTGGCGTACGTCTTGTACTTTGACAGCGTCTGTGGCGACGGGGCGCGCCTGCTGGGCCCCCTGGGCCGACGCTGCAGCCGCTGGTGCGGCGGGCTGGACCAGCTCTCTGTGAGGCTGCCCGACGGCTTCTGGGTGGCCGCCGCCAGCCAGCTCGTCGTGGTGGCCATCCCCGAGGAGGTGTTCTACCGAGGCTACATCATGGGCAGGCTGGAGCGGGCCTGGCCGGCCCGCCACCACCTCTGGGGCGCCCCCCTGGGCTGGGCGCTCGTGGT
>JAJRWW010000462.1 GCA_024276595.1 Myxococcota bacterium | reverse complement strand
CGGCGCCCTCAGGCTCGATCCGAGAATCCGCGGTCACGGCGCCGCCACCGCGCTTGCAGGGGCAGGCGGCTCACTCGCCAGCGCTTCGCTCCTGCTCATAGAGCCTGCGCAAGACGCCCGGGTAGACAGGGAAGCGATCGGCAAGGTCGAGGGTCTCCTCCCGCAGAAGACGTAGACGCGCAGCGTCGTCGGAGTGGGTCAGGGCGGAGGCGATGACGCGCCCCAGCTCCTTCATCTCCGCCTCCTTCATTCCGCGCGTGGTCATGGCCGCGGTGCCCAGGCGTATTCCCGAGGACTTGGTGGGTGGCAGGGGGTCGAATGGGATCTGGTTGTTGTTCACCGTGATGCCGATCCGGTCGAGGATGTGGGTCGCCTCGATGCCGGTGACCTCGTGGCTGCGCACATCCGCCACGATGAGGTGGTTGTCGGTGCCCCCGGTCACCAGGCGGAAGTCGTGGGCCAAGAGCTCCTCTGCGAGGGCCCGGGCGTTGGCCAGGATCTGCCCCTGATACCCCACGAACCACGGATCCAACGCCTCGTTGAAGGCCACCGCCTTCCCCGCGATCACGTGCATGAGCGGGCCGCCCTGGATCCCCGGAAAGACCGCAGAGTCCACCTTCTTGGCGTGCTCCTGCTTGCAGAGGATGATGCCTCCGCGCGGACCACGCAGGGTCTTGTGAGTTGTTGTGGTGACCACGTCGCAGTGGGGCACAGGGTTGGGATGGAGCCCGGCCACCACCGGGCCAGCGATGTGGGCGATGTCGGCCATGAGGAACGCCCCAACCTCCCTGGCCACATCGGCGAAGGGGGCAAAGTCTATCTTGCGCGGGTAAGATGAAGCGCCGACGACTATCAGGTCCGGCCGGGTCTTCTTGGCGATGGCCCGCACCTCCTCCACCTCGATACGCTCGGTCTCCCGGTTGACCCCGTAGCGGACGATGTCGAACACCTTGGACGAGAAGTTCTTGGGGTGGCCGTGGCTCAGGTGTCCCCCCTGATCCAGGTGCATCCCCAGGATCCGGTCACCCGGCTTGAGCAGCGCGAAGTAGGCGGCCATGTTCGCCTGGGAGCCAGAGTGGGGCTGTACATTGGCGTGCTCGGCCCCAAAAAGGGCCTTTGCCCGGTCGATGGCGAGGGTCTCAACCACGTCCACGTGCTTGCACCCGCCATAGTATCTCCTCCCGGGGTAACCCTCGGCATACTTGTTCGTCATGACCGTGCCCTGCGCGTCCAGCACGGCCAGGGAGACGTAGTTCTCGCTGGCGATGAGCTCGATGTCGGTCTGCTCGCGGCGGACCTCATCCAGCACGGCCTCGTACACGTCCCTGTCCACTCGGCGAAGCTCGCTTAGCATGATCCCTCCTGGGTCTGTTTTCCGTCCTGCTCTGGCCGGGCCGGTGCCTGGGCACCGGGGCCCGGTACACAAGTGGCCTCAGCCGTCCAGAAGCGGCTTCTCCATGGCCTCGAACCAGTCTGCGGGGTTCTCCAGGTAGGCAAGGGTGTCGGAGATAAGCTGCACGTGAGTACGCTCCTCGGCCACCATCTCCTCCAGGAAGCGCCGCTCCGTGGGATCGGTCGCCTCGGCCAGGCTCCGGGAGTAAAAGTCCACGGCCTTCTTCTCGAAGTCCAGCCCCACGGCCAGCGCCTCCAGGTCGGAGGTGTCGGCGTGGATGTCTCGGCCGTGCCTCTCGGCCACCTTCCGAAAGAAGGCGCCCAGATCCTCCTCGCGCCGCTGGCCCTCCATCTCCGCAAGCTCCTCGGAGTAGTCGGCACCGCCGCTCACCTTGTCGTATATCTTCTTGATGATCCTGGTGTGGTGAACCTCATCTTGAGCCAGCATACGGAATATCTCCACGCCTGCTGGATTTTTGCAGCTCTCCAGAGCCTTTGTATAAAAATCGTGCCCCTTCTCCTCCATCTTCAGGGCTGTCTGGAACATCTGGAGGGCGCGGTCGCTGCTGTCGCTCATGGTCTACCTCTTTCAGGAAGCTACTGCTCGATGGCGAAGCGAGCCTGCTCGCTGCTGCCAGGGATGAACTCGCCCACCGGCACCAGCTTCTTGTTGAACTTCACGCAATCCACGATGGTGTCCCACAGGGCGGAGAGCTGCTTGATCTCCTCGTCTCCCTCGGGAAAAAACTCCACCAGGTCCTTTTCGATCTTGATCTTCATTTGATTGTCCTGGGGCGTCGCTCCCCAAAGATCCGAAGATGTCGGGGGAGCGCGCAGGCATGGCAGCCGCCCTCGGCGGCGCCCGTTCTAGTTCTCTCGAAGCACGAACTCGTCGTACTCTACCTCGAACCGCAGCTTGTGGTTGGCCTCCTCGTGGGCCAGCGCCAGCAAGGTGTTGCGGAGCTCCGGGTCATCGGTGGACTCAGCCAGGTCCGAGTACAGGCGGAAGGCGGCCTTCTCCTTCTTCATGGCGACGATGAGCGCGTCCTGGTAGTCCATCTGCGGGGTCAGAGCCGCCTCCACCAGGTAGTCTCCTATCTTGAGGTCCAGCACCCGCTTCTGGACGGGGAAGAGCTTCTTGCCGGACTTGATGGCCTCCAGCTTGGCCTTGTGCCCCTGCTCCTCCTTGGCAAAGGACAGAAACGCCTTCTTCATCCACTCCTTCTCGACCCGCCCGGCCATGTCCGTGTAGAAGGCCGCTGCCTCCTCCTCTCCCTTGATCGCAAAGTCCAGAATCTCATCGACGGATTTCCAGTTGCTCATGTTCTCATCCTTTCAATTCCTGCGTTCACCACACCACCAGGGATGCTCGATCCTCTGGTGGAAGGGAGCGCTCGGAGTGAGCTTTGCGCTCTGAATACGCAAGGCGCATGCCAATCACACCCCAGGCGCGGGACACCAGACGGGTTATCAATAATTCCCAATTGCTGCAAGATGTTTTCGCCCTGCTCTCAGCCTCTTTGTGTCTCAAAACAGCCCCATGAAACAGGTGTCCCCTGCGCTCTTGTCAGATTGTGAGACATCGCCTTGTCGCCCATGAGACATTCTGCTACAGATCCCCTCGATGCCAAACCCTGCCCCCGACAACCGCGTGCGAGTGCTCTTCGTCTCCGGTGACGGCTGCGCCCTCGGGCGCATGGCTGCGAGCCTGCTGCTGGCCACCGGGCACGAGGCCGTCTCCGTCCAGGCCACCTCTCCCTCACCGGAGGAGGCGCATCCAGAGCTCGACGCCGCCCTGGGCGAGCTGGGAGTCGAGGTCGCCGCCATCCCCTGTGTGCCCCTGGACCGGGTCCCTCGGGGCGCCGCGGACAT